>NZ_VOQX01000087.1:0-17543 GCF_016643525.1 Pantoea sp. Morm
ACAACTGGGATCTGCATTACGGTGAAATCGCGAAGATCTTCCGTGCTGGCTGCATCATCCGTGCACAGTTCCTGCAGAAAATTACTGATGCTTATGCGACCGATGCTAACATCGCAAACCTGCTGCTGGATCCCTACTTCAAAAACATCGCTGATGAATATCAGCAGGCGCTGCGTGATGTTGTCTCTTATGCCATCCAGAACGGTATTCCAACGCCAACCTTCTCAGCGGCAATTGCATACTACGATAGCTATCGCTCAGAAGTGCTGCCTGCCAACCTGATTCAGGCGCAGCGCGACTACTTTGGTGCGCACACTTATAAGCGTATTGATAAAGACGGTGTATTCCATACCGAGTGGCTTGTAAATAATTAATTTCAGCAGTGTAATTAAGTTCCCTCAAATGAGGGAGCTTTTATTTATTATGATTCCTTTTACTTTTTGGTGAAAAATGAGAAAAATTTCTTACCTCGAGGGTTTAAGAGGTATATGTTGTTTTATTGTGATATTAGATCACTGCATTAATACTTTCAAACCTGACTTAAGATTCACTGGACTTAGTGATACAGGTGGAGTAGTTAGACAACTCATTGCCTGGACTCCATTAAATATTATTTATAGCGGTATTGCGCCAGTATGTATTTTTTTTATACTAAGCGGTTTTGTATTAAGTATTAAATACAACAATACCAAAATGAATGATGTAATCTATCAAGGCGTCATAAAAAGATATCCTCGATTAATCTTCCCGATCTTGATTGCAATGTTATTAATGTACTTTGCATATGAAATTCTGGAAAGCTTTACAACTTTTAGCAATAGTTTGAGTTTTTCTAAAGCGATAACAGAGGCTATTTACACTGCGCCATTTTATCATGTGAATCTAACTAACTATGCTTTATGGACTATATCTTTTGAAATTTATGGTTCACTTCTTGTTTTTAGCTTGTTAGCCATTTTCGGTGAAAAAAGAGAAAGGTTGTTTTTTTATATACTGATTTTCTGTTTTTTATATTTAACTAACTCATTCTATTCATTATTCGTTTTGGGGTCATCTTAAGTGATATATATGTTAATAGGAACTATAGGATAATCCCTTCAATAAGAGTTGTGATATTTCTCATCGGATTAATACTTTCCACATCACCTTATCCGCGAAACGGCGTTGAAGTATACGGTGGTTTATATTCATACCTCAGACTTTTCAATGCACAAGATTACAATCAACTTTACCAAATGCTGATGTTAACTGGAAGTTCTTTAATTTTTATATCTATTCTTGGGTCCAGGTTTTTTGAGAAATTGTTCAACTTACGCCTTTTTCAGTATTTAGGAAAAATTTCATTCCCACTATATATCACTCATGTAACAGTATTATCGTGCGGAGCTTACTATGTTCAAAGCAACTTTCCCAAAGTTACAATAATTGACTTTATATTAATAAGTGCAGTAATGATTACGATTTGCTTTATGCTTTCCTCCCTTTTCGAAAAATACATTGATACTCCAGCAATTAAATTTGCAAATAAAATGGCTAAAAAGTTAAATTAAATCCTAGGTTGGTATTTCCATGAGTCAAGTAAAGATCTCAATAGTTATTCCTGTCTATAATGCTAGTAAATATATTGAGTGCACTTTAAATCATATTAAAAAAAGCATTGCTTCGTCATTCGAAATTATATTAGTTGATGATTATTCTTCAGATGATACCGTCAATAAAATTTTAGCTTGCACTAAAAATGATGAAAATGTGAAACTTATTACCCTTAAAAATAATGGAGGGCCAGGTATTGCAAGAGATGTTGGACTGTCTAATGCATCTGGTGAATATACTGTCTTTTTTGACAGTGATGATATAATGAAAAAAGGAGTCTTAGATAAAATAGTTTTCTATCTAGATGCCCATGGGATTGATGTGGCTATTACAAAATATGAAGTTGCTTTTGGTCGAGAAAAAAAAATACAACCCATGTGGGAAAATGATCAAGCTATATTTAAAAAAGCAATTGAAACCTATGGTGAAGTTATAGAACCTAAAACTTTTCCAGAAATCATAACAATAACTAATTATCCTTGGAATAAAGTGTGCAAAACGAGCTACTTACGAAAGAATGCTGTGAGCTTCGGTGCTTTAAGATTGCATGAAGATATCTATCCTCATTGGCTAATTATTATGAATGCTGGAAAAGTTTTTATATCCAAAGAGATATTTTGTAGTTATGTATTAGATCCAGAAGGTCATAATGTTACTAATAATAACTCTGAATTGAGAATGCAGTGTATAGATGCTGCTGAAGAAGTATTAAAAAAACTTGGATCTGATAAAAGTTTTGTTAATTATGAGAATGAATTTTGGTTTTTTGCAGCAGATGTTATTTCCTGGGCTTATGGCATAATTGCTGATGCACACAAACCTGATTTTAAAATTAAAGCAAATTTATTCTTTAAGAAAATACGCTTTAAAGTGCTGCAGAATATTTACCATAAGAATTTGTACTTACACAAGAATGTTTGTGATTTTCTGATGATGAAGCAAGGTAATTGAAATGACTCCTAAAATTTCCATTATTATAACCTCTTATAACATTGAGAATTATATATCTGAATGTTTAGACAATATTATTGACCAAACTATCAAAGACATTGAGATTATTGTTGTTGATGATGGTTCAAAAGATAAAACGCCTGAAATTATCATGGAGTATTCGAAGCGTGATCCTCGAATCGTTCCTATATTGAATCAACAAAACTCGATTGGAGGCGTAGCAACTCCTGCTAATATAGGTATAAACAAAGCGCAAGGTCAATACATCGGCTTCGCTGATGGAGATGATTTATATGATATCAATATGTTTGAAAAATTATTTCTTGCAGCAGAAAAACATAGCGCTGACGTAGTTCTTTGTGCATATGAAGAATTTGAAGGTGATGCAACAAACACAAATCCTCCATATGAGCCAGCTTGGTCTAACTTCGTCGGAATCGAATCTTTGGAAATTATCAATTCTAAAGATAAAAAAAGAATTTTAGACCTTTTGCCTGTTCCTTGGCGTAAATTATACAAAAGTGAATTATTAAAAGAAAAAAAAATATTATTTCCTGTAGGCCCCTATTTCTTTGAAGATAATGGATTTCATTGGTTTACCACTTTACAGGCTAATAAAGTTGCGTTTGTAGATGAGATACTTTGCTTACATCGCAGGAATCGTGTTGGACAAACAATGTCTTCTGGTGGGCATAAATTACTAGGTGTTTTTCATCAGCATGAAGTTATTTTTGATTATCTTTCAAAGAACAATTTATTTGATGAATATAGAGATTATTCTCTTAATTGGCTATGTGGGCATTTATCTTGGATTCAACAGGTGCTTTCACCTGAATATGCAAAGGACTTCTACGACACATTAATACCCCATTATGATAAATATTCGAAGAAAGAAGTGCAGAATTATTTAGCTGGAAAGTTTTATGATCGTAAATCATTAGAGCTAATAGTCGCTGTCATAAGAAAAAATCGGGATGCCTTTGTTAAAGCAATGACGGGTAAAGTGTCCTCTTCAATTAATGAAAAAATTATATTCAATTTTAATAAGTTAGGACCAAAGAAGTTTGCTGCGATGATTTTTCGTATAGCTAAACATCATATTTCTAGCCGGAAAGAAAGTATTAATCGTAATAAATCTCGAAAACAATCGCTTCAGGAACTGTCGAATGAAATAAATGTCATTAGACATGATATTGAATTGATTAAGGCAAAATTAGTAAACATTGAAGCTTCTAACTCTAATTTATCATCTGAAATAAATCATGGTGTCTTGCTTTTAGGAAAAAAACTTTCCGATATAGAACGAGTTGTTGAAACAGGCTTTATTCTGGCTGAGAGTAAAAAATAATTATTAAGGCATGTGTAAGCATGCCTTGATTTCTATAGGGTTATTATAGATGATACATAAAAACATCACATGCCAAATTTCAGTTGTTATGCCAGTTCATAATGCGGAAAGTTATTTATCTGAAGTTATCAAAAGTATTTTACAACAGACTTATCCAGACTTTGAGTTGATTGTTATTAATGATAACTCTGACGACAATACCCTTAATTTAATCAATGATTTTGCAAGGGAAGATCAAAGAATTAAAGTTATTTGCAATGAAAACAATCTGGGTGCTGGTGCTTCACGTAATTGTGGACTCGAAATCGCTAAAGGTAAATATGTTTTATTCTTAGATGATGATGACGTTGTTGATATCAGCATGTTTGAATGCTTATATACCACAGCTGAGTCTTTAGACCTGGATGTTTTGTGTTATCGATCCAATTTCATAAATTACAATTCTCGGGAAATAACTGAAACACCTTGGACTATCAGAAAAGATCTTTTACCTACTGAAGAGGTTTTTTCAGGGAGTCAAATTAAACAAGATTTCTTTAGAGCATTTATTTGGTGGCCTTGGGATAAATTTTTCAGAAGAAATTTTATAATCTCCACAAATGTCAGGTTTCAGGAAATACGCACTAGTAATGATTTGGCTTTTACAGCAACGCAGGTTTTGCTGGCAGAAAGAATTTCAGTGTTAGACAAGGTGTTAATTAGTCACACTGTTTCAAGGAGCGGATCTTTAGAGAACTCTAGAAATATTTCATATGAATGTGCGATTGAAGCTTTAATCAAGTTGAAAGAGAATTTGGAGATTTTTAACATTTTCCATAACCGACGCTCAGATTATATTAATTACTGCGTTTTCTTTATCCAGTGGAATGTGAATACTTTAAATGGCGAAGCTTATTTCTCTTTCTATAAATTATCTAAAGATTTCCTAATTTCTTTAAATATCATTGATAGTGAGCTTTATGATAAAGAATTACTACAATCCTATCATGATTTAATTGAGTTATCACCTGTTGACTATCTTTTTAAATTAAATTTTATTTTACAGAATGATTTAAATAAAGCTAATTCAGCTTTGCAAGAACTTGATGTATTACGCTCTGCTATTAATGAGTCGGTTTTATTTAACAAGGAGTTAATTGACGAAATTAAAATGCATAAAGCTTTTGAAGAATTAAATTTTTGCCTGGCTAATTACATTACGCACATACGACGTGTTAGTGCTAATGTCATTAATGATAGCATTTACAATTCATTGGTAGAGCGTTCATTTATTAATGGGGGTGATTTTGAAACTTCTTTAAAGGAAAACTTGAGTTTGTTTCCATCTTTGAATGTTGCGAGTTTGCAGCATATCAAGTTAGAGTTTGAGAACATACTCAAAGTTTTGTCTCTTTACAGGGAAAGAAATCAGGAGCTTGAAAATAAAAAATAGTTATTCAACGTTAAATAGGTCGCTATTGTAGCAACTAGTGACTTATTTAACGTGGTTATCATAATTATTTGATCTTTTATCTTAAAAAAATATTCACACTAAACAACCAGCAACTCCCCCTTACGTCCCGCATTCTCCCCCGCCAGCCTCACCACCAGCATGCCGGCCGTGACAAACTTGGTCAGGTTTCGTGCATACAGCACGCCGCCAAACTCAGCCACCAGCGGTGTCACGTAGTCATTGATCGGGTCGACAATCTCCGCCACCACTTCGCCCGCTTTAATCCACTCGCCTAACTTTCTGCGGTTCAGCAGCAGTCCGGAGTGTGGCGCGTGGATGTACTCACAGCCCGCCAGTTGCGTTGGCGCGTGGATCAGGGCAGGGGAGTCTCCGGTTTCTCCGGCAATATAACCCCCTTCAATCAGCGCATTGATAATCGCATCCGCATCCTTCTCCGCCTGTTCCGGCGATACATCGGCTACGCCGCGCAGTTCCAGCGTCACCGGCAGCAGGCCGCGCGGCATCGGGTAGTCCTTGCCAAAACGCTCAGCCAGTGTCAGCCAGGGTTCGCAGCAGGCCTCATCAAACGGCTCTCCGCCGGAGATTTGCGCCAGTAGCTGCACTTCACTGCCAAGCCAGCGCGCCAGTGGCTCAATTTCCGGCCAGGCGTGCGGTGTGGTGTAAAGATGCGGCAAGGCATCCCAGTCGCAGTGCAGGTCAATCATCAGGTCTGCCTGGCTGGCCATGCGCATCAGGGTGAAGCGCTGGGCCTCCAGTTCGCTTTTGGCGATGCGGTCGCGGTAGTGGCGATCGATGGCGTCGCGAATCAGTCGTTTGTTTTCATATTCACTCTGTGTCAGCGATCCCGCCAGTTCTGCCGCCAGCGTATCGCCCAGCGCCGGGAAGCGACGGTTAAAATCCTGACCAGAAAGAGTATGAAAACGTCCGAGGTGAGTGCCGTGCCAGTGTTGACCCAGCGCGAGCGGATTCGCGACCGGCACCAAAGTGACTTTGGCTTTCAGCTTGCCCGCCGACTCCAGCGCCAGCAGCTTCTGCTTGAGATACCACGCCACCGCCATGCCCGGCAGCTCATCGCCGTGCAGCGCCGCCTGAATATACACCCGCTGCTGTGAGTCGGTGCCGAAGTGGAAGCTGACAATTTCCCGCTGGGTGCCCAGCGTCGCGCTTAACAAAGGATGATGTTGTTGTTGCATAACGCAGTCGATGTCCTGTGTCTGGGGCACGCTCGTGGCCGCGCCGCATGAAATTGATGAAGGGAATTATAGTTCTGCTGGAAAAAGGGCGGCAAATGCGCCGCCCCATCGATCACGGCTTAATAGAGATATCCGTCGCAAAATATTTCTTCTGCAAGGAATCAAAGGTACCGTTCTTTTTGATTTCCGCGAAGGCGTTGTCCAGCGCGGTTTTTAATTCGGTGTCGCCTTTGCGCAGGCCGATGGCGGTGCCGGGGTCGATAATCGGATCCTGCACAATCGGGCCAGCCAGCTCGAAATCTTTGCCCTGCGGATGTTTCAGGAAGCCATTTGCGGCCTGTGCGGCATCGGTGAACACCACGTCAAGGCGTCCGGAAATCAGGTCGCTCTCGACCTGTGCCTGATCGCCATACGGCACCACGTTCACGCCGTGCGGCTGCCATTTTGCCAGCGCGTAGCGCTCCTGCACGGTGCCCTGTTCCACGCCCACGGTTTTGCCTTTCAGCGATTCCGCAGTGGGCAGCAGGCCGGAGCCTTTACGCGCAATCAGCTGGGTGTGGGTGTCATACAGCGGCACGGTGAAGTCGATCTGCTTCAGACGCTCTTCGGTGATACCCATATCCGACAGGATGGCGTCAAACTTACGCGCCTTCAGCGCCGGAATCATGCCATCAAACTGGCTCTCGACCCACACGCATTTGGCCTGCATCTGCGCGCACAGCGCATTGCCGAGGTCGATGTCAAACCCGACCAGCTTGCCCTGCGGCGTTTTGGATTCAAAAGGGGGATAGGTTGGATCAACGGCGAAGCGCACCTGATCGATTTTTGCCTGAGCGCCGAATGCGCAGCCTGCCAGCACAGCCAGTGCCAGTGTCTGGCGCAGACGGGCGGTAAAACGGGAACTTGCCATAGTTGCGGTCTTCTTTTGTCGTGATGATAAGTCATCGAGAGTACCGCTCAGCGTAGTGTATGGCAATTAGAGTATTATTTTCATCACGTTACCATTATGCAGTGCGCGGTAATCCTCCACCTGCAGTACCACCGACTTCTCCAGCAGCCCGGCGTTAAAGGCAATTTCGTCGTAGCGCTCGAACAGCAGCGGGTCCACTACCAGCTGTAAATCCGCATGAAAGCTAAACGGCGGAATCGCGCCAAACACGCAGCCGGTCAGCGCATCCACTTCAGCCGGCGAGGCCAGCGAGGCGCGCCGGCCACCGACGGCGGCTGCCACTTTACTCAGGTCGGCCTGCTGGTCGGCCGGTAGCACCGCGAGCACATGCTGTTTGATGCCGTTGCCCTTGACGTGACACACCAGCGCTTTGGCGCCTTGTCCCACTTCCGTGCCACGAATTGCGGCCACGGCTTCACATTTACCGGTCGCTTCATGCTCCATGAGTCGGTAACGGGCGTTGTGCTGATCGAGCAGGGCGAGCAGTTTTTCATGCGTGGTCATGAGGGGTTCCATTCTGATGAAGCGCAATTGATCGCACTCTTTTGCGAAGTATGCTGCTCAAAATCGAGCCAGAAAGCCCGTTTTGAGCAGCATGGCGCACAATTGTTACTTATGGCGTGCGCGCAGGTTGTTGATGATGGTGCTGAGGTCCAGCTCCTGATCCTGCAGCAGCACCAGCAGATGGTACAGCAGGTCGGAGGCTTCGTTAGTCAGTTCGTGGCGGTCATTGACGGTAGCGGCCAGCGCGGTCTCAACACCTTCTTCTCCCACCTTCTGTGCAATGCGCTTGGTGCCGCTGGCGTACAGCTTCGCCGTATAGGAGCTGGCCGGATCGGCGCTTTTACGCGAGGCCAGCAGCTGCTCCAGCTGATACAGGAACGTCCAGTCCGGTGCGGCAGGCGAAAAGCAGCTCGAAGTACCGAGATGGCAGGTGGGGCCAATCGGATTGGCCAGCACCAGCAGCGTGTCGTTATCGCAATCCGGCGTGATGCTGACCACTTTGAGGAAGTGACCCGACGTTTCGCCTTTGGTCCATAAACGGTTTTTGGTGCGGGAGAAGAAGGTGACGTTGCCGTCGGCCAGCGTCTTGTGCAGCGCGTCCTCGTTCATATAACCGTGCATCAGCACTTCGCCGGAGACGTTGTGCTGGACGATGACGGGCATCATGCCCGCGGTTTTGGCCCAGTCCAGTCTGGCCAGTTGTTCTGCAGTTAACACGCGCGAATCTCCACACCGTTGTCGATCAGGAAGTTTTTCAACTCGCCGATATTGATAATTTGTTTGTGAAACACCGAAGCCGCCAGCGCGCCGTCGACGTTTGCCTGCTCAAAGGCTTCGAGGAAGTGCGCCATGGTTCCTGCGCCGCCGGAGGCGATCAGCGGCACCTTACACACGTCACGCACCTTCTTCAGCTGCACCAGGTCGTAGCCGTTACGCACGCCGTCCTGATTCATCATATTCAGTACGATCTCACCAGCGCCCAGCTTCTGCACTTCCTCTACCCAGTCCAGCGTTTCCCACTGGGTAACGCGGGTGCGCGCTTCGTCGCCGGTATACTGATTGACGTGATACTTGCCGCTGGCTTCATCAAACCAGGTATCGATGCCCACCACGATGCACTGCACGCCGAAGCGGTCCGCCAGCCGGGTAATCAGCGTCGGATCGGCCAGCGCGGGTGAGTTGATGGAGATCTTATCTGCGCCAAACTGCAGAATGCGCGCCGCATCTTCCGGGGTTTTGATGCCCCCGGCGACGCAGAACGGAATATCGATCACTTCCGCCACGCGGGATACCCAGCTTTTATCTACCACGCGGCCGTCGGAAGAGGCGGTGATATCGTAAAACACCAGTTCGTCAGCGCCTTCCTGGGCATAGCGCTGCGCCAGCGGGACGATGTCGCCAATGATTTCGTGGTTGCGGAACTGCACGCCTTTCACTACTTGCCCGTCACGCACGTCCAGACAGGGGATTATCCGTTTTGCCAGCATGCAATTGCCTCCGCTACCGTAAATTTATCTTCCAGCAGGGCGCGACCGACAATCACACCCTGCGTACCGCTGTCGCGCAGGGCAGCGATATCATCCAGTGAACCGATGCCGCCGGAAGACTGAAACGCGATGTCCGGAAACGCCTGGGACACTTCCTGATACAGCGCCACGTTGGAACCGCTCAGCGTGCCGTCGCGCGAAATATCGGTGCACAGCACATGTTTGAGGCCCACCGGCTGATACCAGCCAATCACCTCTTCCAGCGTCACGCCTGCCGCTTCCTGCCAGCCGCTGATCGCCACTTCTTTGCGATTGCTGGCGTCAATGCGCACATCGAGCGCCAGCACAATGGCGTCGGCACCGAATTCGCTAAACCAGCCTTTCACTTCTTCCGGCTGCTTGACTGCGGTGGAGCCAACCACCACGCGCGTGGCGCCGGCTGCCAGCAGGGCGGCCACATCGTCACGATGACGAATACCGCCGCCAACCTGTACCGGCACGCTGACGCCGCATAAAAGCGTGGTCAGCAGCGGGATCTGGCGCTTTGCCGGATCTTTCGCCCCGGTCAAGTCCACCAGATGTAACACTTCCGCGCCCTGGCGTTCATAATCCTGCAGGCGCGGCAGGGGATCGTTGCCGTAATCGCGTTGCTGGCCGTAGTCGCCCTGATGCAGGCGCACCACTTTGCCGTCGATCAAATCTAATGCGGGGATAATCATCACATCTCCAGGAAGTTTTTCAGCAGCTGCGCGCCGGCTTTACCCGAGCGCTCCGGGTGGAACTGCACGCCGAAGAAGTTATCTTTCTGCAGGGCGGCGGTAAACGGCAGGCCATAGTCGCACTGGGCGATAGTGGCGGCATTCACCGGCATGGCGTAGCTGTGCACAAAGTAGAAGTAGCTGCCGTCCGGAATGTTGCGGAACAGGTGATTGCCGGCCTGCGCGGTGATCTGGTTCCAGCCCATGTGCGGCAGCGGTAAACCTTGGGTATCCATCAGCGATACCGGCTCATCAACGATGCCCAGCGTGCTGACGCCGCCGTTCTCATCGCTGCCGCGTCCGAGCAGCTGCATGCCGAGACAGATGCCGAGCACCGGCTGGGTGCAGGCTTTCACCAGCTCGATCAGCTCGCGCTCCTGCAGCTGGTCCATCGCCGCCCGCGCGGTACCGACGCCGGGCAGAAACAGTTTGTCGGCGCGCAGCACCACGTCCGGATCGCGGCTCACCGCAGGCGTGTAGCCGAGGCGCTCAATCGCCCACTTAACCGAAGAGAGGTTGGCGCAGCCGGTATCAAGAATCACCACGTTCATTACAGCACTCCTTTCGAGCTCGGCAGGGTGTTGCCCTCAACGCGAATCGCCTGACGCAGCGTGCGGCCAAAGGCTTTGAACAGGCTTTCTACGCGGTGATGATCGTTGCGGCCTTTGGTTTTCAGGTGCAGCGTGCTCATCATGGCGTACGACAGCGAGCGGAAGAAGTGCTCGACCATTTCGGTGCTCAGGTCGCCAACGCGCTGATAGCTGAACTCGGCTTTGTATTCGAGGTGCGGACGGCCGGAGATATCCAGCGCGCAGCGCGCAAGACACTCATCCATTGGCAGCACGAAGCCGAAGCGGCCGATGCCGCGCTTGTCGCCCAGCGCCTTCAGCAATGCTTCGCCCAGCGCCAGGCCGGTGTCTTCTACCGTGTGGTGATCGTCGATATACAGGTCGCCTTTCACCTCAATGTTCATGCGGAAGCCGCCGTGCACGGCGATCTGATCCAGCATGTGATCAAAGAAGCCGACGCCAGTGTTGATTTTGCTGCCGCCTTCGCGATCCAGCCACACTTCTACTTTAATCTGCGTCTCTTTGGTGTTGCGGTTCACCAGCGCGTGACGATCGCGTTTGGTCAGGCGCGCCTGAATCGCGTCCCAGTCTTCGCCTTCCGCACCGTAGCGCAGGCCCTGAATGCCCATGTTCTGCGCCAGCTGGATGTCGGTCAGACGGTCGCCAATCACATAGCTGTTGGCGGTATCCAGCGCGCCGTCGGCCAGCCAGGCTTCGACCATTTTGGTCTTTGGCTTGCGGCAGTCGCAGTTCTCTTCCGGCAGATGCGGGCAGATCAGAATGTCGCTGAAGTTCACGCCCTGGGAGCGCAGGATCTGCATCATCAGGTTGTGCGGGCCGTCAAAATCGGCCTGTGGGAAGCGCTCAGTGCCCAGGCCGTCCTGGTTGGTGATCATCACCAACTGATAACCCGCCTCCTGCAGCGCCAGCAGGGCCGGGATGGCGTTCTTCTCAAACGCCAGCTTCTCCATACGGTCCACCTGAAAATCCGTCGGCGGCTCAGAGATGAGGGTGCCATCGCGGTCGATAAAAAGGATCTTCTGACTCATGCTTGCTCCACAGATAAGGCTTGCAGCGCGGCGATCAGGCGCTCGCACTCTTCACGGGTGCCAATGGAGATGCGCAGACATCCCGCCAGGCCAGGGTTTTTGTTTTGGTCGCGCAGAATAATGCCCTGATCCCACAGCGTTTTAAACACTTTTGGCGAGTCGGTGAAGCGCGCCAGAATATAGTTGGTTTCGCTCGGGAAGACCTGCTGCACTACGCTCAGCTGCGGCAGCTGTTCGCACAGCCAGGCGCGGTTGTCGTTAAGCTGCTGCGCGTGCTGACGCATCAGCGCGATGCCTTGCTCGCTCAGCGCCTGCGCTGCCACGTCGGCCACCGGCGTCGCCAGCGGGTAAGGTGCAATCACCTTCAGCAACAGATCGATCACCGGCTTGTTGCCCAGCGTAAAGCCGCAGCGCAGGCCAGCCAGCGCAAAGGCTTTCGACAGCGTGCGCAGAATCACCAGGTGCGGGAACTCCTGCAGCCAGCCGGCCAGCGTTGCTTGCGGGCAGAACTCGATATAGGCTTCGTCGGCCACCACCAGCGCTTTGCCGGCGGTCATCGCCAGCAGCTGGCGGATGTCATCCTGATCAATCAGATTGCCGGTCGGGTTGTTCGGGCTGCACATGTACACCACTTTCACGCCGTCCAGCTGGTCCGCAATGGCGGGCAGATTGAGCTGCCAGTTATCCAGTGCCGGCACGGTGCGGTACTCAATACCGATGGTTTCGGCGCTGACGCTGTACATGCCGTAGGTCGGCGGGCAGAACAGAATGGCGTCCTTGCCCGGTTCGCAGAAGGCGCGCATCAGCAGCTCAATCCCTTCATCCGCCCCGCGGCTCACCAGCACCTGCTCCGGCTGGACGCCGGCATAGGCGGCGTAGCGCGAAATGACTAATTTGGGCTGACACTCCGGATAGCGGTTCAGCGTCTGCTGCGACAGTTCAAACGGCACCGGCAGCGGAAATTCGTTCGCATTCAGCCATACATCACCGTTGCCACCGAGGCGACGAGCAGACTGATAGGGCGTCAGCGCGCGCACGTTGGCGCGGGCTAAATCTTCAACGTTGTTGCTCATGCTTGCTCCTTCAGGGCGGCGACGCGCAGGGTCACGGCATTTTTGTGCGCGTCCAGCTGTTCCGCGGCGGCGAGGGTTTCAATGGTGGCGGCGAGGTTGAGGAAGCCCTGCGGCGTCAGCTCCTGTACCGTCATGCGTTTCTGGAAATCGGCCAGCCCAAGGCTGGAGCAGGTCGCGGTGTAGCCATAGGTCGGCAGCACGTGGTTAGTGCCGGAGGCATAATCACCGGCGGACTCCGGCGACCAGTCGCCGAGGAACACCGAACCGGCGCTGGTGATCTCCTCAACCAGCGCGCGCGGCTGGCGCGTCTGAATAATCAGGTGCTCCGGGCCGTACTGATTGGAGATTTCCACGCACTGCGCCAGATCCTGCGCCACAATCAGGCGGCTGCTCTCCAGCGCCTGACGGGCCGTGGCGGCACGCGGCAGCTGCACCAGCTGTTGTTCAACCGCCAGCGCCACGCCTTCGGCCAGCTGCCGTGAAGGCGTCAGCAGGATCACCTGGGAATCCGGACCGTGTTCGGCCTGCGACAGCAAATCTGAAGCGACAAACGCCGGCGTCGCGCCTTCGTCGGCAATCACCAGCACTTCAGACGGACCGGCAGGCATGTCGATCGCTGCGCCGTCGAGACGCTGGCTGACCTGGCGTTTTGCTTCGGTCACGTACGCGTTGCCCGGGCCAAAAATCTTGTCCACTTTCGGCACGCTTTCTGTGCCGAAGGCGAGGGCGGCAATCGCCTGCGCGCCGCCGACCTGAAACACTTCCTGCACGCCGCACAGCTGCGCCGCGTAGAGAATTTCATCGGCAATCGGCGGCGGCGAGCACAGTACCACACGGCCGCAGCCGGCAATGCGCGCCGGCGTTGCCAGCATCAGCACGGTAGAGAACAGCGGCGCCGAGCCGCCAGGAATATACAGGCCGACCGACTTCACCGGACGGGTGATCTGCTGGCAGCGCACGCCCGGCTGGGTTTCCACGTCCACCGGCGGCAGAATCTGCGCGTTGTGGAAGGTTTCGATATTCGCCATGGCGTCTGCCATCGCCTGCTTTAAATTGTCGCTCAGCCGCTCGCCGGCCGCCTGCATCTCAGCGGCGGACACGCGCAGATTCTCCACCTGGGCTTTGTCGAAGCGCGCGCTAAACGCCCGCAGCGCCGCGTCGCCCTGCTGTTTCACCTGCACCAGCACGTCCTGCACGGTGGCGCTGATGCTGGCCGATGCCGAGATTGCCGGACGCTGCAGCAGTGCCTGCTGCTGGTCGGCACTGCACGCCTGCCAGTCGATAGGTTGCATGATTGCGCTCATCGGTTACTCCAGCATTTTTTCAATTGGCAGCACGAGGATCGAACTGGCGCCCAGCGCCTTCAGTTTTTCCATGGTTTCCCAGAACAGCGTTTCGCTGCTCACCATGTGCATCGCCACGCGGCTCACTTCACCGGCCAGCGGCAGCACGGTAGGGCGCTCGGCACCCGGCAGCAGGGCGATAACTTCTTCCAGCCGCTCGCTCGGCGCGTGCAGCATGATGTATTTGGATTCACGCGCTTTAATCACGCCCTGAATACGCGTCATCAGCGTGTCCACCAACTGCTGTTTCGCCGCTGGCAGTTCGCCATCGCGCTGAATCAGCACCGCTTTAGAGCGGTAAATCACCTCAACTTCACGCAGGCCGTTGGCTTCCAGCGTGGCGCCGGTAGACACCAGGTCGCAAATGGCATCGGCCAGACCGGCGCGCGGTGCCACTTCAACGGAGCCGTTCAGCAGGCAGGATTTAAACGCGATGCCTTGTTTATCGAGGTATTTCTTCAGCAGGTGCGGGTAAGAGGTGGCGATACGGGCATTATTCAGGCATTGCGGACCGGTGTACTCGGCATCGACTGGCATTGCCAGTGACAGGCGGCAACCGCCAAAATCGAGGCGGCGCAGCGTAAAGTAGCGCGGGTCTTCGCCCTGTGCACGGCGCGTCAGCAGCTCCTCTTCCAGCACGTTTTCGCCAACGATACCGAGGTCGACCACGCCATCCATCACCAGGCCAGGGATATCGTCATCGCGCACGCGCAGGATGTCGATTGGCATGTTCTCCGCAAACGCAATCAGACGCTGCTGCTGAAGGTTAATTTTAATACCGCAGCGTGCCAGCAGTTCGCGTGATTCATCACTTAAACGGCCAGATTTCTGCATAGCTATGCGTAAACGGGTGTTATCTAACATGGTTCCTGTCCTCTTATTCAATCCTGTCTGAAGCGTCTTGGGTTGCGTTCGCCCATAAAAAAACCCCCGGAAGGTGATCTTCCGGGGGCTCTCTTTGCGCTCGCACCACTGGAAGATCCTAAACGTCTTCCAGCACACATCGCCTGAAAGACTAGTCAGGGTGATGGTGATGATGGTGGTTGAACTGAACGCGTGTCATAAAAAATTCCGTTGCTGAATGAGTATTCATTTGCGTGCTGATTAACCTAACGAAGATGGCGGCGCTTGGCAACCCTTTTTTAACGTCAGTTTTCGCAACCTTCGGCAACAGTTTGCGCTGGTCTGGCTGGCGCGCTGGCACTAAGATGGGGTGTCTTAGCGCGGGAGAGCAGGAGTCGATATGAAAAAGGTGGCGATTGTAGGTCTGGGATGGCTGGGAATGCCGCTGGCGATGGCGCTGTCAGCGCGCGGCTGGCAGGTGACCGGCAGCAAAACCTCACCGGATGGCGTCGATGCGGCGCGCCGCTGTGGTATTGATGCGTTTCAGCTGGTGCTGTCACCGGAGCTGGAGTGTGAAGCAGATGATTTGGCCGCACTGATGGCGGTGGATGCGCTGGTGGTGACGCTGCCTGCCAGCCGCACCGTGCAGGGCGGCGAAGATTACATGCAGGCGGTGCAGAACGTGGTCGACACCGCGCTGGCGAATAGAGTGCCGCGCATCATCTTTACCAGCTCTACCTCGGTGTACGGCAGCGGCGACGGCGTGAGAAAAGAGAGCAGTGCGCTGCAGCCGGAGACGGTGGCAGGCAAAACGCTGGTGGAGCTGGAAAACTGGCTGCATGACCTGCCGGGCACCAGCGTGGATATTGTGCGTCTCGCCGGCCTGGTCGGCCCGAACCGTCATCCGGGGCGTTTCCTCGCCGGTAAAACCAACCTGGAAAACGGCGCGCACGCGGTGAACCTGGTGCATCTTGATGATGTGGTCGACGCGATTGTGCTGCTGCTGCAAACGCCTAAGGGCGGGCACGTTTACAACCTGTGCGCCCCGAAACATCCGTCACGCGACAGTTTCTATCCGAGCGTGTCGAAGCAGTTAGGCCTGGTGCCACCGACGTTTGTTGCCGAGCCGGTGCGCGCCAGCGGCAAGGTGATTGACGGTTCGAAGATTTGTCACGAGCTGGGGTTTGAGTACAGCTACGATGACCCGATGAAGATGCCGCTGGAGTAGGGGCGGTGCGGGGTTGCCCTCACCCTAACCCTCTCCCGCCCGCGGGAGAGGGAACCGCCCCAGCGCGCATTCCTGGTACTGCTCCCGGCTTAAATAAAGGCACCATCCTTCTCCCTCTCCCCGTGGGAGAGGGCCGGGGTGAGGGCAGCAAACCGCACCCACCTAAACCCCCAGCCGATCCCTTAACGCATACCAGGCCGCGCCCATCGCCGTCAGTGGCACCTTAAAGCGTCTTCCGCCAGGAAACGGCAGGTGCGGCAGCTTTGCAAACGCATCAAACCGCTCTGCATGGCCGCGCAACACTTCGGCGATCAGCTTGCCGGAGAGGTGCGTACAGGTCACGCCATGTCCGCTATCACCCTGCATAAAGAAAACATTCTTCTCCAGCTGACCAAACTGCGGCATGCGCGACAGCGTGAGCAGGAAGTTACCGCTCCAGCGATGGCTGATCTTCACATCGCGCAGCTGCGGAAAGGTGCGCAGCAGCTTGGGCCGGATCAACGCCTCGATGTCTTCCGGTTCGCGCGCCCCATACACCACGCCGCCGCCGTACAGCAGGCGGTTGTCGGCAGTCAGGCGGAAGTAATCCAGCAGATAGTTACAATCTTCCACACAATGGTTATTGGGCATCAGCCCCAGCGCCTGATCGCGGCTCAGCGGCTCGGTGGTGACGATCTGCGAGCCACACGGCATGCTTTTGCGCCCCAGTCGCGGTTCCAGTTGCGACGGCAGATAGGCGTTGCCGGCAAAAATCACAAAGGTGGCGCTGACTTCACCCTGCGCGGTTTTGACCCGGTTGGGTGCGCCGTAGGTCACTGCCAGCGCCGCCGACTGCTCATATATACGGCCGCCGTGCCGGCGAATCGCCTCGGCTTCACCTAACGCCAGATTGAGCGGGTGCAGATGGCCGCCACGCCGGTCCAGCAGGCCGCCGACGTAACGGTCGGTGGCCACTTCACGGCGGATGCCGCGCTCGTCCAGCAGCTCCAGATCGCTATTGCCGTAGCGTGCCCAGCTGGCCTGCTGGCTGCGCAGATGCCCCATCTGGCGCTGATTGAGCGCTGCGAAAATGCCGCCGGGGCGATAGTCGCAGGCGATGGCGTAACGATCGATGCGGTCGCGGATAATCTCCGCCCCTTCGAACATCATGCTGCCCAGCATCTGCGCAGTCTGTTTGCCGTAGCGCTGCTCAATCACATCGA
>NZ_VOQX01000088.1:0-17073 GCF_016643525.1 Pantoea sp. Morm
GCACATTCACCAGCGCATCAAACTCCTCTTCACTGGTTTCGGCCAGCAGCTTGTAATGACCGTGGCCAGCGTTGTTTACTAAATAATCAAAGCTATCGCGCTGCCAGGTTTCGTTCAGCGTTGCTTTAACCCGTGCCGCAAAGTCATCGAACTGCTTACTGTCGCCCACATCCAGCTGCAGCGCCACCGCACGCGCGCCCAGCGCCTCAATCTCCTTCACGACCGCCTGCGCTTCTTCAGCATGACCGCGCCAGGTAAACAGAATATCGACGCCCTTAGCCGCCAGTTTTAGCGCGCCATTCTTGCCCAGACCGCGGTTACCGCCGGTAATCAATGCAATTTTATGAGACATGTTTCGCTCCGGTTGGAAAATTGAACACGGATTAAGGATATTCGCGAATAATTGATCTATAAACGCAGGGGAATACACAGCACTGTTTCACTAACAACAACAATCGGTGAACAACATGGATAAAATTCACGCTATGCAGGTGTTTGTGCGGGTGGCAGAAATGGGCAGTTTTACCCGCGCGGCTGAGAGTCTGGGTTTACCCAAGGGCAGCGTGTCCCGCCAGTTGCAGGCGCTGGAAAATCAGATGGGCACACGCCTGCTGCACCGTACCACGCGCCGTGTGCATCTTACCCAGGATGGCCTGGTGTATTACGATCGCTGCCTGGATTTGCTGTCGATGCTGGATGATATGGACAGCCTGTTCCAGCACGATCCTGCCACGCTGAGCGGCAAGCTGCGCGTCGATATGTCGGTGGCGATGGCAACCGGTTTTATCCTGCCGCGCCTGCCAGAGTTTTTGCAGCACTATCCGGGCGTGGAGATTGAGCTGAGCAGCAGCGATCGCCAGGTTGATGTGATTCGCGAGGGCTTTGACTGCGTGTTACGCGTTGGCGAACTGAAAGATTCCGGCCTGATTGCGCGAAAAATTGGCTCGCACGCCTTGATCAACTGCGCCAGCCCTGGCTACCTTTCCCGCTTCGGCATGCCGGTGCGGCTGGACGATCTCGGCCAGCACGCCATGGTGCACTATACCCAACAGCTGGGGCAGCCCTCGCCGGGCTTTGAGTACTTTGATGGCAAACAGTGCCATTACGTTCAGACCGGCGGCGTGGTGACGGTAAACAGCACCGAAACCTATCGCGCCGCCTGTATCGCCGGGCTGGGCATTATTCAGGTACCGGCGATTGGCGTGCAGCCGCTGCTGGAATCCGGCCAGCTGGTCGAAGTGCTGCACCACTTCCCGGCCAAACCGATGCCGATTTCCCTGCTCTATCCTCACCGTCGCAACGTGGCGCGCCGCGTGCGGGTGTTTATGGAGTGGCTGAGTCAGGTGCTGCAGGAATACGTGACCTGAACGGGCAGGCTATAATTTTATTTTCGCTGTGAACAGGATGCAGAAGGTCTATGACGGACAAAACCACAAAAGCCTCAGCGGCTGAAGCTAAGCCGCTGATTGATATCAAAACCGGGAACAAAACCGTAGATGGCTCAATCAGGCGCGTCTCACGCTTTGCCGCCTGGTTCCAGGCGATCCCGGCGGTGGCGCACTTTCTGCGCGCGCTGGAACGCTTTAACGATCGCCTCGGCAGCCAGTTTGGTGCGGCGATCACCTATTTTTCGTTCCTTTCGCTGATACCGATTTTGATGGTCTCCTTTGCGGCGGTCGGCTTTGTGCTGGCGTCCAATCAGGACCTGCTTTCTGAGTTGATCAACAAAATCGTTAACAGCATCAGCGACCCGACGCTGGCCACCACGCTGAAAAATACCGTGAATACCGCGATTCAGCAGCGCGCGACCGTGGGCCTGACCGGTTTGCTGCTGGCGCTCTACTCCGGCATTAACTGGATGGGTAACCTGCGCGAAGCGGTGCGCGCCCAGTCGCGTGACGTATGGGAACGCACGCCCGATGACCAGGAAAAGTGGTGGAAGAAGTATCTGCGCGACCTGGTTTCGCTGCTGGGTCTGATGCTGGCGCTGGTGATTACGCTGTCGCTGACCTCGATTGCCGGCGCAGCGCAGGCGGCGATCGTGAATGCGCTGGGGCTGGGCGATATTGAGTGGCTGCGGCCGGCGATGACCATCATCGCGCTGTCGATCTCCATCTTCGCCAACTATCTGCTGTTCCTGTGGATTTTCTGGATCCTGCCGCGCCATAAGCCGCGCAAAAAAGCGCTGCTGCGCGGAACGCTGCTGGCGGCGATTGGGTTTGAGGTGATCAAGTTTGTTATGACGCTGACGCTGCCGAAGCTGGCGACGTCGCCCTCCGGTGCCGCCTTTGGATCGGTGCTGGGGCTGATGGCCTTCTTCTACTTTTTCGCGCGTCTGACGCTGTTCTGCGCCGCGTGGATCGCCACCGCAAAATACAAGGATGATCCCGAGATGTCGCAGCCGCATCACTCTGCCTAACGCGACAATTCAGTTACATTTGCCGCAACAGCAAAAAATGTTTCCTGCTGGCTACTAAAGCAGCAAAAACCAGAAGGAAACGCTAAAGGGTCACTTTTATTTGGCCCTTTTGCAGAGAATCACGCCAGAAAAGCCGCGCTTCTCCTTCCCATCCGCCGCCGATTGCCGTAACTCAGAAATTATCCTCTTTTTCGCCGCCAAAGCCCGGTCTGACGCGGTTTTTCGTCATTGAATGCGGCAAAACAGGTGCGTAAGATTCTTTGTTTACATTTACAATTAAGAAACAGTTATGCAAGCCTCCATCTCCGAAACACCCGACCAACCACACGACGGCACACCGGTTAACTCACGCAGTAAAGTGGTAGTTGCCTCGCTGGTCGGCACTGCGATCGAATTCTTCGATTTTTATATCTATGCCACCGCCGCGGTAATCGTTTTTCCGCATATCTTCTTCCCGCAGGGTGATGCTACGGTTGCCACACTGCAGTCGCTGGCCACCTTCGCTATCGCCTTTGTTGCGCGCCCTATTGGCTCCGCGCTGTTTGGTCACTTTGGCGATCGCGTGGGCCGTAAAGCGACGCTGGTTGCCTCGCTGCTGACCATGGGCGTCTCTACCGTACTGATCGGCCTGCTGCCGGGTTATCAGACCATTGGCGTGGCGGCACCGCTGCTGCTGGCGCTGGCGCGTTTTGGTCAGGGCCTGGGACTGGGCGGCGAATGGGGCGGCGCGGCGCTGCTGGCCACCGAGAACGCCCCGGCGAAGAAACGCGCGCTGTACGGCTCGTTCCCGCAGCTGGGCGCACCGATTGGCTTCTTCTTTGCCAACGGCACGTTCCTGCTGCTCTCGTGGCTGCTGACCGATGAGCAGTTCATGAACTGGGGCTGGCGCGTGCCGTTTGTGCTCTCTGCGGTGCTGGTGATTATCGGCCTGTATGTGCGCGTATCGCTGCATGAGAGCCCGGTGTTTGCCAAAGTGCAGAAAGAGAAGAAACAGGTGCGGATCCCTATCGGTACGCTGCTGAGCAAGCATATGACCGCGACCATTCTTGGCACGTTTATCATGCTGGCGACCTATACACTTTTCTACATTATGACGGTGTATTCGATGAGCTACGGCACCGCGCCGGCGCCTGTTGGTCTCGGCTATTCGCGTAACAGCTTCCTGTGGATGCTGATGGTGGCGGTCATCGGTTTTGGCGTGATGGTGCCGATTGCCGGCCTGCTGGCGGACCGTTTTGGCCGTCGCAAAACGATGATCACCATTACGCTGATGATCATCGCCTTTGCGCTGATGTTCCCGCTGCTGCTCGGCTCCGGCTCGCAGATTCTGGTGATGGGCTTCCTGCTGCTCGGCCTGAGTATTATGGGTCTGACATTCGGCCCGATGGGCGCGCTGCTGCCAGAACTGTTCCCGACCGAAGTTCGTTATACCGGTGCGTCGTTCTCTTACAACCTGTCGTCAATACTTGGTGCCTCGGTAGCGCCTTATATTGCGACCTGGCTGAATGCGAACTACGGCTTGCAGGCGGTGGGCTTCTATCTGGCCTCCATGGCAGTGCTGACGCTGATCGCGCTGATCGCCTGTAAAGAGACACGCCATCAGACGCTGTATGAAGCGGTGTGATTGATTGCGTGTTGACAGAACCCGGCTCCGGCCGGGTTTTTTATTGGCGGTGTGGGGATCGTGCGGTGTGTCCCTCACCCTGGCCCTCTCCCCGGCCCTCTCCCGTAAACGGGAGAGGGAGTATCCGCGCGGTGTTGATGGATAAGTGCAGAAACATCAGCCCGCACCGAACGGTTCCCTCTCCCGCCAGCGGGAGAGGGCCAGGGTGAGGGTGAAAAAACCCTTCTGCCCCCAGACATAAGGTATAAAAAAACCCCGGCAAGCCGGGGTTTGATTGGGCTGAAAACTGTGTCTCGCGTGCCTTAGCCCGCGACGGCGATGCGTTTCATGTCGGTCATATAGCCACGCAGTTTGCGGCCAACGGCTTCGATTGGATGCTGGCGGATCGCTTCGTTCACGTCGCGCAGCTGCGCGTTATCCACCTGCGTGCCTTCCACCGCTTTGCCCCGATCGCCAGGCTGCAGCGTGGTCATGAACTCTTTCAACAGCGGAACGGCTGCGAAGGAGAACAGGTAGTTACCGTATTCTGCGGTATCGGAAATTACTACGTTCATTTCATACAGACGCTTACGGGCGATGGTGTTGGCAATCAGCGGCAGCTCGTGCAGCGATTCATAGTAAGCCGACTCTTCGATGATGCCCGCGTCAACCATGGTTTCAAATGCCAGCTCAACGCCCGCTTTCACCATCGCAACCATGACCACGCCTTTGTCGTAGTACTCCTGCTCGTCGATTTTGCCTTCGAACTGCGGGGCATTTTCGAACGCGGTTTTACCGGTCTCTTCACGCCAGGTCAGCAGGTTTTTGTCGTCATTCGCCCAGTCAGCCATCATACCGGAGGAGAATTCACCCGAGATGATGTCATCCATATGCTTCTGGAACAGCGGTGCCATGATGGTTTTCAGCTGCTCAGACAGCGCGTAAGCGCGGATTTTTGCCGGATTAGACAGACGATCCATCATCAGCGTGATGCCGCCGAACTTCAGCGATTCGGTGATGGTTTCCCAGCCGAACTGAATCAGTTTCTCGGTGTAAGCCGCGTCGTGACCTTCAGCCACCAGCTTGTCGAAGCACAGCAGTGAACCGGCCTGCAGCATACCGCACAGAATGGTCTGCTCGCCCATCAGGTCTGATTTGACTTCTGCCACGAAAGACGATTCCAGCACGCCTGCACGGTCGCCGCCGGTGGCTGCAGCCCAGGCTTTGGCAATCGCCATGCCTTCGCCTTTTGGATCGTTTTCCGGGTGAACAGCGATCAGCGTTGGAACGCCGAAGCCACGTTTGTACTCTTCACGCACTTCGGTACCCGGGCACTTCGGTGCCACCATCACCACGGTGATGTCTTTACGGATGGTCTCGCCCACTTCGACGATGTTGAAACCGTGAGAGTAACCCAGCGCGGCACCGTCTTTCATCAGCGGCTGAACGGCCTGCACAACGGCAGAGTGCTGCTTGTCCGGCGTCAGGTTAACCACCAGATCCGCCTGCGGGATCAGCTCTTCGTAAGTACCCACTTTAAAACCGTTTTCGGTGGCTTTACGGAACGACGCACGCTTCTCAGCAATGGCTTCAGCGCGCAGTGCGTAAGACACATCGAGGCCAGAGTCACGCATGTTCAGACCCTGGTTCAGGCCCTGCGCGCCGCAGCCGACGATGACCACTTTCTTACCTTTCAGGAAGCTAGCGCCATCCGCGAATTCATCGCGCGACATGAAGCGACATTTGCCTAACTGCGCTAACTGATTGCGCAGATTCAATGTGTTGAAGTAGTTAGCCATGGGTACTCCGCTCAGATGTTGTGTTTGCTTTTGTTCAGTAACGGTGCCGGATTTAGCGCCGCGAATGACCCCATCATATGACAGGAAATCTGTTGCTTAAATTGATATATTAACAACGTCACATTGCAGAATTTGCAACATCACGCTGAGGGCAAAACGCGCATGGATTTACGAGACCTGAAACTGTTTCTTCACCTGGCGGAAAGCTGCCACTTTGGCCGCACCGCGCGCGCCATGCACGTCAGCCCGTCGACATTATCACGCCAGATTCAGCGGCTGGAAGAGGATGTCGGACACGCGCTGTTCCTGCGCGACAACCGCACCGTGACGCTGACCGAAGCCGGCGAGCGGCTGCGTCAGTTCGCTCAGCAGACCCTGCTGCAGTATCAGCAGTTGCGCCATGTCATGGACCTGAACGGCCCGTCGCTGAGCGGCGAGCTACGCCTGTTCTGCTCGGTAACCGCCGCCTACAGCCATCTGCCGCCGATTCTCGACCGCTTTCGCGCGGAGCATCCGCAGGTGGAAATTAAACTCACCACCGGCGACGCTGCTGATGCCATTGAAATGGTGCAGTCCGGCGAAGCGGATCTGGCCATCGCTGGCCGGCCGGAGTCGCTGCCCGCCAGCATCGATTTTACACCGCTGGGTTTAATCCCGCTGGTGCTGATCGCCCCGGCGCTGCCCTGCCCGGTGCGCAGCCAGGCGACGCAGGAACAGCCGGACTGGTCGCAGATTCCCTTTATCCTGCCGGATCAGGGGCCGGCGCGGCGCGGCATTGATTTATGGTTTCGCCGCCACCGCATTGCCAACCCGCAGATTTACGCCACGGTGTCTGGCCATGAGGCGATTGTGTCGATGGTGGCGCTCGGCTGCGGCATCGCGCTGCTGCCGGATGTGGTGCTGGAAAACAGTCCGGAACCGGTGCGCAATCGCGTGCTGACGCTTGAAAATGTCGAATCGGTGGCGCCGCTGGAGCTTGGCGTATGCGTACAAAAAAAGCGGCTCGGGGAGCCGCTGATTAATGCTTTCTGGCACCTGCTGTAGTTTAGCCGGCGAGGAAGAAGCGAAATGCCGGATTGCTGGCTTCGTCGTGCCACTCATAGCCGAGCGCGTTGAGGTGAGTGTCGAAATCCGGCTCTTTGTCGTTGATCTCGAACGCCGCCAGCACGCGACCAAAATCGGTGCCGTGGCTGCGATAGTGGAACAGCGAAATGTTCCAGTGCGCGCCCAGCGTCTGCAGGAACTTCAGCAGCGCGCCCGGCGCTTCCGGAAATTCGAAGCTGAACAGCCGTTCACGCAGCGGTTTTGACGGGCGTCCACCCACCATGTAGCGCACGTGCAGCTTCGCCATCTCATCGTCTGACAAATCCACCACCTGATAGCCGCCTTCAGTCAGCTGGCTTATGATCTCGCTGCGCTCTTCAAGGCCGCGCGTTAAACGCACGCCAACAAAGATGCAGGCGTTGTCGGCATCGGCATAACGGTAGTTGAACTCAGTTACCGCACGACCGCCCAGCGTCTGGCAGAAACGCAGGAAGCTGCCCTGCTGCTCAGGAATGGTGACCGCCAGCAGCGCTTCACGCTGCTCACCCAGTTCACAGCGCTCGGAGACATAGCGCAGACCGTGGAAGTTAACGTTGGCGCCCGACAGCACGTGCGCCAGCCGCTCGCCTTTGATGTCGTGCTGCTGGATGTACTTCTTCATGCCCGCCAGCGCCAGCGCGCCGGAAGGCTCCGCCACCGCTCGCACATCCTCGAACAGATCCTTCATCGCTGCGCAGATGGCATCGCTGTCCACGGTGATGATGTCGTCGAGGTATTCTTTGCACAGGCGGAAGGTCTCGCTGCCGATACGCTTGACCGCCACGCCTTCGGCAAACAGCCCGACGCGCGGCAAATCCACCGGCTCGCCGGCATCAAGCGCCGCCTTCAGGCAGGCAGAGTCCTGCGACTCGACCGCGATAACCTTGATTTGCGGCATCAGCTGTTTAATCAGTACCGCCACACCCGCCGCTAAGCCGCCGCCGCCTACCGGCACAAACACGCGATCGAGATGCGCATCCTGCTGCAACAGCTCCATCGCCAGCGTGCCCTGACCGGCAATCACCGCCGGATGATCAAACGGCGGCACGAAGGTGTAACCCTGCTGCTCCGCCAGCTCAATCGCTTTGGCTTTAGCCTCGTCAAAGTTGGCGCCAAACAGGTAAGCCTCACCGCCAAACGCGCGCACTGCATCAACCTTGATGTCCGCCGTCGCCACTGGCATCACAATCAGTGACTTGATGCCGAGCGTGCTGGCCGAGAGCGCCACGCCCTGCGCATGGTTACCCGCCGAAGCAGTAACCACGCCGCGCGCTTTCTGCTCTTCCGTCAGGCCGGCGATCATGGCGTAGGCACCGCGCAGCTTGAAGCTGTGCACCGGCTGGCGATCTTCGCGCTTCACCAGAATGGTGTTGCCAAGACGCGACGAAATTTTTTCCATTTTTTGCAGCGGCGTCACCTGGGCAATTTCGTACACAGGCGCACGCAGCACCGCGCGCAGATACTCCGCGCCATTGGGCGACGCGGAAAGCGGTTGAGACTCAGCCATCAGAGATTAGCCCCCCAGCTTAGACTTATCGCGCACCGCGCCCTTGTCAGCGCTGGTGGCGAGCGATGCATAAGCACGCAGTGCGAAGGAGACCTGACGCACACGACCGTGCGGCGTATAAGCCGCTTCGCCACGCGCTTCCTCTTCTTCACGACGGGCATGCAGTTCGTTATCCGGTACCGCCAGTTTAATGCCGCGATTCGGGATATCGATTTCAATGATGTCGCCATCTTTAACCAGCGCGATGGTGCCGCCGTTCGCCGCTTCCGGCGATGCGTGGCCAATGGAGAGACCCGAGGTGCCACCCGAGAAGCGTCCGTCAGTGATCAGCGCACAGCTTTTGCCAAGGCCCATCGATTTCAGATAAGTGGTCGGATAGAGCATTTCCTGCATGCCCGGACCGCCTTTCGGCCCTTCGTAGCGGATGACCACCACGTCACCGGCGACCACTTTGCCGCCGAGAATCGCTTCCACCGCATCGTCCTGGCTTTCATACACTTTTGCCGGACCTTTAAAGGTGAGGATCTCTTTGTCGACGCCGGCGGTTTTCACGATGCAGCCATCTTCCGCCATGTTGCCGTACAGCACTGCCAGACCGCCATCCTGAGAGAATGCGTGTTCGCGCGTGCGGATACAGCCTTCCTGACGATCGTCATCCAGCGTATCCCAGCGGCAGTCCTGTGAGAACGCCTGGGTAGTACGGATGCCCGCCGGGCCGGCGCGGAACATCTTCTTCACCGCTTCGTCTTTGGTCAGCATGATGTCGTACTGATCGAGGGTTTCGCGCAGGTTGAGACCCAGCACGTTGCGCACGTCGGTGTGCAGCAGGCCGGCACGATCCAGCTCGCCAAGAATACCGATTACCCCGCCCGCGCGGTGCACATCTTCCATATGATATTTCTGTGTGCTCGGCGCCACTTTGCACAGGTGCGGCACTTTGCGTGACAGGCGATCGATGTCGGAAATGTTGAAATCGATCTCGCCTTCCTGCGCGGCGGCCAGCAGGTGCAGCACGGTATTGGTGGAACCGCCCATGGCGATATCCAGCGTCATGGCGTTTTCGAACGCAGCTTTGCTGGCGATGTTACGCGGCAGCACGCGCGCATCATCCTGCTCGTAATACTGTTTGGTCAGGTTAACGATGCGCTTGCCGGCGTTGATGAACAGGTCTTTACGATCGGCGTGGGTTGCAAGCAGCGAGCCGTTGCCCGGCTGCGACAGGCCCAGCGCTTCGGTCAGACAGTTCATGGAGTTGGCGGTGAACATGCCGGAGCACGAGCCGCAGGTCGGGCAGGCGGAACGCTCAATCTGCTCGCTGTCGGCATCGCTGACGTTCGGGTTCGCCCCCTGAATCATCGCGTCCACCAGATCCAGCTTGATGATTTTGTCTGACAGCTTGGTTTTACCGGCTTCCATTGGACCGCCGGAGACAAAGATCACCGGAATGTTGAGGCGCAGCGAGGCCATCAGCATGCCGGGGGTGATTTTGTCGCAGTTGGAGATACATACCATGGCGTCGGCGCAGTGGGCGTTCACCATATATTCCACGGAGTCGGCAATCAGCTCGCGTGAAGGCAGTGAATACAGCATGCCGCCATGACCCATGGCGATACCGTCATCCACCGCGATGGTGTTGAACTCTTTGGCTACACCACCCGCGGCTTCGATTTGCTCAGCAACCAGTTTGCCAAGATCGCGCAGGTGCACGTGGCCCGGTACGAATTGGGTGAAGGAGTTAACCACGGCGATAATCGGCTTACCGAAATCGTCGTCGGTCATTCCGGTGGCGCGCCACAGGGCACGGGCACCCGCCATGTTACGACCATGGGTGGTGGTGGCGGAACGGTACTTAGGCATGCTCTATTTACTCCAGTCTGAAAAATGACGCGGGCGCTGCTGCACCCGCGTTACTGTCTTGTTATGGATTCACCTGATCCAGCCAGCCGTACTTGTCTTCGGTTTCGCCGGTGAACAGGCCAAAGAACGCCTGCTGGATTTTGGTGGTCACCGGGCCACGTTTGCCCTCACCCACCTGGATGCCGTCCACGCTGCGTACCGGCGTGATTTCTGCGGCAGTACCGGACATGAACACTTCATCCGCCAGGTACAGCGATTCGCGTGACAGCACCTGCTCGCGCACTTCGATACCGAGATCCTTCGCCAGCTTGATGATGGCGTCGCGGGTGATGCCCGGCAGCGCTGAAGAGGTGAACGGTGGGGTGAACAGGATGCCGTCTTTCACTTCAAACAGGTTTTCGCCAGCACCTTCGGAGATATAACCCTGGGTATCCAGCGCGATACCTTCCTGATAGCCGTGGCGGCGCGCTTCGCTGCCAACCAGCAGGGAAGAGAGATAGTTACCGCCTGCTTTCGCCGCGGTTGGCAGGGTATTTGGCGCCACGCGATTCCAGGAAGAAACCATGGCGTTGATGCCCTGCTCCAGCGCTTCGGCACCCAGATAAGCCCCCCACGGGAACGCAGCGATGATTACATCGGTGGTGAAGCCGTCTGGCGGGTTAACGCCGAGACCCACGTCGCCGACAAAGGCCAGCGGACGAATGTAGGCGCTCTTCAGTTTATTGACGCGGATGACTTCGCGGCACGCTTCCATCAACTCATCCACGCTGGCTTTGATCGGGAAACGGTAAATTTTGGCGGAGTCGTGCAGACGCTGCATGTGTTCACGGTGACGGAACACCACCGGACCTTTGTGTGAGTCGTAGCAGCGAACGCCTTCGAACACAGAGGTGCCGTAATGCAGTGCGTGAGACATAACGCTAACCTTAGCGTCTTCCCACTTAACCATCTCTCCATTGAACCAGATAAAGTCTGCTTTCTTCGTACTCATTGTTATTTCCTTTGGCGACTAGGCGCGGATTTGTTGTGTTGTCTGTTGCTGGATCTCGACACAGGCGACATCCATAAGTTTGCTTAACTGCGAAGACAGTAAATCGACAGAGCGCTGGCTGGCAACGGTCATTTCGATATTAATGTTCTCCGCATTGACGGCGGACGCCATATTCATCGCGCAGACCTGGAAGCCACGGTGACGCACGACGCGCAAAATGCGCTCCAATATTTCAGGGCGAAAGCGGGCTTCGATAGACAATTGATGCTGGTTCATACGGTTTTCTCCATCATGTTTGCGTTGCTGGCACCCGGCGGTACCAGTGGCCAGACGTTTTCATGCTCATCAATCGCAACATGCAGGAAGTAAGGACCTTCACTGTTCAGCAGAGCATCAATCGCGGCGTCGACCTGATCTTTACGGCTAATGCGCTGGCCCGGAATATCAAAGGCGCTGGCCAGCGTGAGGAAATCGGGGTTATCGGTGAGGATGGTTTCGCTATAGCGGCCATCAAAGAACAGCTGCTGCCACTGGCGAACCATGCCAAGACGCTGGTTATCCAGCAGCAGGATTTTTACCGGCAGCTGCTTACGCTTGATGGTGCCCAGCTCCTGAATATTCATCATGATTGAGCCGTCACCGGACACGCAGATAACGGTGTCATCCGGACGGGCAACCTGCGCGCCTACCGCAGCCGGCAGCCCAAAGCCCATGGTGCCCAGACCGCTGGAGGTGATGAAGTTTTCCGGCGCGCTGAAGCGCATGTGCTGCGCCGCCCACATCTGGTGCTGGCCAACGTCGGTGGTTACCACCGCGCTGTCAGGTTTACGATCTGACAACTGCTTCAGCAGCAGCGGCGCGTAGATCGCCTCGCCAGGATGGTCGTAACGCCACGCGAACTCCGCGTTCATCGCTTTAACTTCAGTACGCCAGCCGTCGATCTGCAGCGGCATGCTCAGCGCCGGCAACACCTGGTTGAGATCGCCCTGCAGCGAAACGTGAGCGCGACGCAGTTTGTTCAATTCCGCCGGATCGATATCGATATGAATGACGCTGGCGTGCGGCGCGAAGGTATCCAGCTTACCGGTGACGCGGTCGTCGAAGCGTGCGCCGACGGCAATCAGCAAATCACAGGATTGCACCGCCAGGTTGGCCGCTTTGGTGCCGTGCATGCCGAGCATACCGAGATAGAGATCGCTGCTGGCTTCGGCGCTGCCCAGGCCTTTCAGGGTAGAAACCATCGGGATGCCGGTCTCCTGCGCCATAGCCCGCAGCGCCGGGACGGCCTGCGCCATGCCGACACCGCCGCCGATATACAGCATCGGTTTTTGCGCCTGCGCCATCAGCGCGCGCGCTTCGGCAATGTGCTGCGGTGAGTGGCTCAGTGCTTCTTCAACCGGCAGCAGGTGCGGCGTCAGGTCACCGCTGGCAATCTGAATATCTTTGGGGATGTCGACCAGTACCGGTCCCGGACGGCCGGACTGCGCGATGGCGAAAGCTTCCGCCATCACCGAGGGTAAATCATCCAGCGATTCAACGAGGAAGCTGTGTTTAGTGCAGGCTAATGACAGGCCAAGAACGTCGATCTCCTGAAAGGCGTCGGTACCGATAAACGCTGAAGAGACCTGCCCGGTGATGGCGACAACCGGAACGGAATCCATCATCGCATCGGCCAGCCCGGTGATCAGGTTGGTGGCGCCCGGTCCGGAAGTCGCGATGCAAACCCCGGTTTTGCCGGTCGCACGCGCATAACCGATCGCTGCCATCACCGCACCTTGTTCATGACGACACAGTAGATGTTCCACGCCGCCATCGTAGAGCGCATCGTACACTGGCATGATTGCTCCGCCAGGATAACCAAACACTGTGTCGACACCCTGCGCGCGTAAAGCCTGAACTACCCACTGTGCACCTGTCATGGTTATTCTCCTGTATTCCTGCTGGAACAACAGAATTTTATGCTACTGCTCATAATCTGTTCCTCGCTGATTCGCTGATATTTCGTCTGGTCGAAAAAAAACCCCCGGACCTTACGGTGCGGGGGTTTTTCGAATTCCAGGCTTGATTTTTAAGCCTTTCTTTCTCCAAGCGTAGCCCCGCACGGTGGGTTAATAATCACCACCACGCTAATCACGACTAGGCTAATCACTTGTAGAAGGGCTTTCATGTGTCGTCTGTTTTTTCGTTAGTTCGAAGTAATACCTACAGAGTTACCATAGTTAGCAGGGGATTTACAATAATTTTCATCGGAAAATTTTATGACGCGCGCAGCTGACGTGCGTTATCGCTTTGTAAGTAAAAGGTTATTCGCATTTGTGATAATTATTCATTACGCCCGCGACGCAACCGTTATTTTGCTTTTGCGATCTGGCTGCGAAAATTAATGAACAGGATGAAAAGCGCAGCGATTTTCCTGAATACCGCTTCAGGATGATAGTTTCAGCGGTCGCCGTGTGGATTTTTTTCAGCAAGGATAAAGGCAACAAGGAGCGGTTATGTCTTTATCGAAAGTATTAACACGCGCGGCGCTCGGAGTGCAGGCTCCACTGGTGACGATTGAAGTGCATATCAGCAACGGTCTGCCAGCATTGACGCTGGTAGGTCTGCCGGAAACCACCGTCAAAGAAGCCCGCGAACGCGTGCGCAGCGCCATTATCAATAGCGGTTTCACCTTTCCGGCGAAGCGCGTCACCATTAATCTCGCGCCAGCAGATTTACCTAAAGAGGGTGGGCGCTACGACCTGCCGATCGCTATCGCCATTCTCGCGGCCTCAGAGCAGCTGCCAGGCGATAAGCTGGCCCATTATGAGTTCCTGGGTGAGTTGGCGCTAAACGGCGCGCTGTGTGGCGTTCAGGCCGCGATTCCTGCTGCCATGGCGGCACTGCAGGCCGGGCGTCAGATGGTCTTAGCGGAGCAGAATCAACAGGATGTCGGCCTGATACAACAGGGTGAAACGCTGGTGGGCAAGCATCTGGTGGAGATCTGCGCTTTCCTGCATAACCAGACGGCGCTGACGGTCGCCCATTACCAGCCTGAAACGGTGCCGCACGAGCAGCAGGACCTGAGCGATATTATTGGCCAGCAGCAGGGACGGCGCGCGCTGGAAATTACCGCCGCCGGTGGCCATAACCTGTTGCTGCTGGGCCCGCCCGGCACCGGTAAGACCATGCTGGCAACCCGACTGCCCGGCATTATGCCGCCGCTGGATGACCAGGAAGCGCTGGAGTGCGCCGCAATTGCCAGCCTGGTCAGCAGCGGTACGCTACATCATCAGTGGCGTAGACGGCCGTTCAGAGCGCCTCATCACAGCGCATCGTTGTATGCGCTGGTCGGCGGAGGATCACTACCGCGGCCGGGCGAAATTTCGCTGGCGCACAACGGGGTGCTGTTTCTTGATGAACTGCCCGAGTTTGAGCGCAAAGCACTGGATGCGTTACGCGAGCCGATTGAGTCCGGAGAAATCGCCATTTCCCGTTCCCGCGCCAAAGTCACTTTCCCTGCACGCTTTCAGCTGATTGGTGCAATGAATCCCAGCCCGACGGGCCATTATCAGGGGAATCATAATCGCTGCACGCCGCAGCAGGTGCTGCGCTATCTCAGCCGGCTGTCTGGCCCGTTTCTGGATCGCTTCGACCTGTCGCTGGAGATTCCGCTGCTACCGGGCGGCTCGCTTAGCCAGAAGCAGCAGCACAGCGAAACCAGCGCGCAGGTGCGCGCCCGCGTACTGGCCGCCCGGGCGATACAGATGGCACGCGCGGGCAAAGTGAATGCGCAGCTGTCGAATCCGGAGATCGCCCGTGATTGTGTGTTACAGCAGCAGGACGCGGAATGGCTGGAGGAGATCCTGAATGCACTGGGATTATCGGTGCGTGCATGGCAGCGCATCTTAAAGGTGGCGAGAACCATCGCAGATTTAGCGGGTGAACGGCAGATTACGCGTCAGCATCTGCAGGAGGCGGTGGGATATCGCAGTATCGATCGTTTACTAATTTACCTGCATAAAAGCCTGGAATGACAACGGGGCTGAAATCAGCCCCGTCATGTTAATCGTCGCTATCGCTGAAGTCTTCCACCGTGTCCATCTGCGGTTTACCGCCGGACAAGGTATGAAAACGTTTCGGACGCTTGATACGTGCAGTGTATTTTGACCAGACACGTTCAGCCTCAGTCTGCGGCTCACGCAGACCACGACAGACTTCAATAAACAGACGCTCTTCTTCGGTCTCCGGATCGCGCTTAGCGAGATCCAGTTCGTTGAAAGCGTATCCGTGGCGTTCCAGAAGCTGAGCTTCTTTAATGGTGAAGTCACCATGACGCGAAAAACCACGAGGGTAATGTTTGTTATCAAAGAAACGATTAGTTGTTGCGAAGCTGTCCGCCATCTTACACGCTCCTGATTCTCATATGGCCGTGCTATTTATGGCGCGGAGTATTAGATAGGCTTGACAGAGTGTAAAACAAAACATTTAAATCAGTACGACAAACATTTTTTGGGAGAATGCTGTGGATACGGAATTACTGAAAACTTTCCTCGAAGTGAGCAGAACGCGTCATTTCGGGCGTGCTGCTGAAGCGCTTTACCTCACGCAATCTGCCGTTAGTTTTCGCATCCGTCAGCTGGAAAATCAGCTGGGCGTTAATCTTTTTACCCGTCACCGCAATAATATCCGGCTGACTTCAGCAGGCGAGCGCTTATTGCCCTACGCTGAGAGCCTGATGAGTACCTGGCTGATGGCAAAGAAGGAGGTTTCGCATACCCAGCAGCACCATGAGCTATCAATCGGTGCCAGTGCATCGCTCTGGGAAGCGTATCTTACGCCCTGGCTGCAGACGCTATACGAGAACCGGGAGAGCCTGCATCTGGAAGCACGTATTGCTCAGCGCCATTTGCTGGTCAAGCAGTTACATGAGCGTCAGCTCGATTTGCTGATCACCACTGAAGCGCCAAAAATGGATGAACTCACCAGCCAGCAGATCGGTCATATTTCTCTCGCGCTCTTTCGCGCACGCAAAACTGAAAAGCGTGAAAAATATGATTACATCAAACTCGAGTGGGGCGCGGATTTCCATCAGCATGAAAGTTATCTTTCCAGTGATGACGTACCGGTATTAACTACCACTTCAGCACATGTGACCCGCGAATTGCTGCATACCACGGGAGCCTGCGCTTTTTTACCTGATTTCTGGCACGGCATTTACAGTGATTTGATGGTTATTCCAGACACACCTGTCGCAGTGCGACCGTTATATGCGGTATGGCTGCAGAATAGCGATCAACAGGCACACATTCGTCAGCTGCTTAAATATCCGGTCCTGACTCACTGAAGCAATAATTGAGGGAGTTTGAGTGGAAGAAATGAAACTCAGGCTCTTGCCTGTGCCGAATTTCAGGCAAAAAAAAATCCTTTGCCGAAGCAAAGGATTATTTTCTGGCAGGGGCGGAGGGACTCGAACCCCCAACACCCGGTTTTGGAGACCGGTGCTCTACCAATTGAACTACGCCCCTAATTAGGGTGGCGGAACGGACGGGGCTCGAACCCGCGACCCCCTGCGTGACAGGCAGGTATTCTAACCAACTGAACTACCGCTCCACCGATTCTGTACTGATATCAGACCGTCGCTGATTTCAGGTGTTTCGCCCTTTCCGCGTCACCGGGAAGGTCACGACCCGATTAGGGGTCTTAAATTGATGCCTGGCAGTTCCCTACTCTCGCATGGGGAGGCCCCACACTACCATCGGCGCTACGGCGTTTCACTTCTGAGTTCGGCATGGGGTCAGGTGGGACCACCGCGCTGTTGCCGCCAGGCAAATT
>NZ_VOQX01000089.1:0-16964 GCF_016643525.1 Pantoea sp. Morm
TTTCGCTTAATCCGTGTACAATACCGCGTTATTTCTATAATGCCTGAGGCAAAGCTGTGATCGAAAATTTGCGTAACATCGCCATCATCGCGCACGTTGACCATGGTAAGACCACCCTGGTTGACAAACTGCTGCAACAGTCCGGTACTTTTGATGCCCGTACCGAAGCGACTGAGCGCGTGATGGACTCCAACGATTTGGAGAAAGAGCGTGGGATTACCATCCTCGCGAAAAACACCGCCATCAAATGGAACGACTACCGTATCAACATCGTTGATACCCCGGGACACGCCGACTTCGGTGGTGAAGTTGAGCGCGTCATGTCCATGGTGGATTCGGTGCTGCTGGTTGTAGACGCGATGGATGGCCCTATGCCGCAAACCCGCTTCGTAACCAAGAAAGCCTTTGCCCACGGTTTGAAGCCGATTGTAGTCATCAACAAAGTTGACCGTCCTGGCGCGCGTCCGGACTGGGTTGTGGACCAGGTATTTGACCTGTTCGTTAACCTCGACGCGACTGACGAACAGCTCGATTTCCCGATCATTTATGCGTCTGCGCTGAATGGTATCGCCGGTCTGGATCACACCGACATGGCTGACGACATGACGCCGCTGTATCAGGCAATCGTCGACCACGTTTCTCCACCGCAGGTTGAAGTTGAAGCCCCACTGCAGATGCAGATCTCGCAGCTGGACTACAACAACTACCTCGGCGTAATCGGTATCGGCCGCATCAAGCGCGGTAAAGTGAAGCCAAACCAGCAGGTTACTGTAATCGACAGCGAAGGGAAAACCCGTAACGCGAAAGTCGGTAAAGTGCTGGGCCATCTGGGTCTGGAGCGTATTGAATCCGACCTGGCTGAAGCGGGCGACATCATCGCTATCACCGGTCTGGGCGAGCTGAACATCTCCGACACCATCTGCGACACGCAGAATGTGGAAGCGCTGCCGGCGCTGAGCGTGGATGAGCCAACCGTAACCATGTTCTTCAACGTCAACACCTCACCGTTCTGTGGTAAAGAAGGTAAGTTTGTGACGTCGCGTCAGATCCTTGAGCGTCTGAACAAAGAGCTGGTGCACAACGTAGCGCTGCGCGTAGAAGAAACTGAAGATGCTGATGCATTCCGCGTATCCGGTCGTGGTGAGCTGCACCTGTCAGTTCTGATCGAGAATATGCGTCGTGAAGGCTACGAGCTGGCGGTATCCCGTCCGAAAGTTATCTACCGTGAATTCGAAGGCCGCAAGCAGGAGCCATTCGAAAACGTTACCCTCGACATCGAAGAAACCCATCAGGGTTCAGTGATGCAGGCGATGGGTGAGCGTAAAGGCGACCTGAAAAACATGGATCCGGATGGTAAAGGCCGCGTACGTCTCGACTACGTGATCCCAAGCCGTGGTCTGATCGGCTTCCGTAACGAATTCATGACCATGACTTCCGGTACCGGTCTGCTGTACTCCACCTTCAGCCACTACGACGACGTGCGTCCGGGCGAAGTGGGCCAGCGTCAGAACGGCGTGCTGATCTCCAACGGTCAGGGTAAAGCGGTTGCCTTCGCCCTGTTCGGCCTGCAGGATCGCGGTAAGCTGTTCCTCGGTCACGGTGCGGAAGTGTATGAAGGCCAGATCATCGGTATTCACAGCCGTTCTAACGACCTGACCGTAAACTGCCTGACCGGTAAGAAACTGACCAACATGCGTGCGTCAGGTACTGACGAAGCTACCACCCTGGTACCACCGCAGAAAATGACGCTGGAGCAGGCTATCGAGTTCATCGATGACGACGAACTGGTAGAAGTGACGCCGCAGTCAGTACGTATTCGTAAACGCCACCTGACCGAGAACGATCGCAAGCGCGCGTCTCGCGGCAGCAAAGAGTAAGCGAAATCGTCTGATAATGAGCCCCGCACCCGCGGGGCTTTTTTTTTGCCTGCCGTCTGAGGCAGCGCGACCCGCACGAAATCAGACCCCGCTTGCGGAATGCGGATTTCCCCTAAGCGTACCTGTTCAGGCTTGCCTTTTACCGCTAGAGTGAATGATCCAGGGAACGTAGAGGAGAGGTGTCATGCTGTACATCTTTGATTTAGGCAATGTGATTGTTGATATCGATTTCAATCGGGTACTCGGCGTCTGGAGCGATCTGGGACGCGTGCCGCTTGCCACGCTGCAGAGCCGTTTTCGCATGGACGAGACCTTCGAGCAGCACGAGCGGGGCGAAATCAGCGACCCGGAGTTTGCCGCCCGGCTGTGTGACCAGCTCGATATTGCCCTGAGCTATCCGCAGTTCACCGCTGGCTGGCAGGCGGTGTTTGTCGGCGTGCGTCCGGAAACGCTGGCGATCATGAACCAGCTGCGCGCCAGCGGCGAGCGCGTGGTGATTCTGTCTAACACCAACCAGCTGCATTTCGAGTTCTGGCCAACGCAGTATCCGGAAGTGCAGCAGGCTGCTGACCACATCTATATGTCGCAGGATATCGGCATGCGCAAACCAGAAGCGCGCATCTGGCACTACGTACTGGAGCATGAAGGCTTCACCGCCGATCAGGCGGTATTCTTTGATGACAACCAGGCCAATGTTGATGCGGCGCGCGCGCTGGGCATTGAGAGCGTGCTGGTCGAAGATGCGAAAACCGTGCCTGACTGGTTTGCGAGCCGTCGCTGAGTGACCATGCGAACTCATCTGCGCCACTCGGCGCATGCGTTTTTCCTGTGGATCAAACTGCTGTGGCGCCGCATTGATGAAGACAACATGACCACGCAGGCCGGTAATCTGGCCTACGTGTCGCTGCTGGCGCTGGTGCCGCTGATTGCCGTGGTATTCGCGCTGTTTGCCGCCTTCCCGGTGTTCTCGGACATCAGCGTGCAGCTGAAGAACTTCATCTTCACTAACTTCATGCCAGCCGCCGGGGATGTGATTCAGCGCTATCTCGATCAGTTTGTCGCCAACGTCAACAAAATGACGGCGGTGGGGGCGGTCGGGCTGATTGTCACTGCGCTGCTGCTGATGCACTCGGTCGACAGCGCGCTCAACGCCATCTGGCGCAGCGACAAGCCGCGCCCGATGGTCTACTCCTTTGCGGTCTACTGGATGATTCTGACGCTGGGACCGCTGCTGGCCGGTGCCAGTCTGGCCATCAGCTCCTATCTGCTGTCGCTGCGCTGGGTGAACGTGACCGGCGTCACCAGCCTGATCGATCAGGCGCTACGCATCTTCCCGCTGGTACTCTCCATTCTCGCCTTCTGGCTGCTGTACAGCATTGTGCCGACGCGGCGCGTGCCGGGACGCGATGCGTTGATAGGTGCGGTGGTCGCGGGTCTGCTGTTCGAGCTGGGCAAAAAAGGCTTTGCGCTCTATGTTACGATGTTTCCTTCGTATCAGTTAATTTACGGCGTGCTGGCGGTGATCCCCATCCTGTTTCTGTGGGTTTACTGGACCTGGTGTATTGTGTTGTTAGGCGCGGAAGTGACCGTCACGCTGGATGACTATCGCCAGTTAAAACAGCAGGAACGCGATAAAGAACGAGAGGAAACATGATTGCTTTGATTCAGCGTGTGACGCGCGCCAGCGTCAGCGTGGATAACGCCACGGTGGGCGAAATTGGCGCCGGTCTGCTGGTGCTGCTGGGGGTGGAAAAGGGCGATGATGAGCAGAAATCACAGCGCCTGGCGGAGAAAGTGCTGGGCTACCGCATTTTTGGCGATGAGAACGACAAAATGAATCTCAGCGTACAGCAGACAGGCGGTAGCGTGCTGGTGGTTTCGCAATTCACCCTGGCGGCCGACACGCAAAAAGGCATGCGTCCCTCTTTCTCTGGCGGCGCGCATCCGGCGGAAGCCGAGCGCCTCTATCACGACTTCAGCGATCGCTGCCGGGCGCTGGGCGTCACCACCGCCAACGGGCGCTTCGCCGCCAATATGCAGGTTTCGCTGATTAACGATGGTCCGGTGACCTTCTGGTTACAGGTGTGAGATTTTTAGCCGAGCGGCAAGGGATCAGCCACGCAAGCTCCGAACGAGAGAATCACTTTATGTATCATCTTCGCGTACCGCAAACGGCGGAAGAGCTGGATATGTATTACCAGTTCCGCTGGGAAATGTTACGGAAGCCGCTGCGCCAGCCGCAGGGCTCAGAACGTGATGCCTGGGATGCGCTGGCGCATCACCAGATGGTGGTGGATGAGCACGGCAAACCGGTAGCGGTAGGCCGGCTGTATATCAATGCGGAAAATGAAGCGGCGATCCGCTTTCTGGCGGTGCATCCGTCGGTGCAGGGCAAAGGGCTGGGTACGCTGGTGGCGATGACGCTGGAGTCGGTGGCGCGCCAGGAAGGGGCCAAACGCGTCACCTGTAGCGCGCGCGAGGATGCGGTGGAGTTCTTTGCCAAGCTCGGCTTTGTTAATCAGGGCGAAATTACCGCACCGCAAACCACGCCGGTGCGTCACTTCCTGATGATTAAACCGGTGGTGACGCTGGATGATATTCTGCATCGCGCCGACTGGTGTGGACAGCTGCAGCAGGCGTGGTACGAACACATCCCGTTGAGCGAAAAAATGGGCGTGCGTATTTTGCAGTACACCGGGCAGAAGTTTGTCACCACCATGCCGGAAGCTGGCAACCAGAATCCGCACCACACGCTGTTTGCCGGCAGCCTGTTTTCACTCGCCACGCTCACCGGCTGGGGATTGATCTGGCTGCTGCTGCGTGAACGCCATCTTGGCGGCACCATCATTCTGGCCGATGCACATATTCGCTACAGCAAACCCATCAGCGGACGGCCCGGCGCCATCGCCGATCTCGGCTCGCTGAGCGGCGATCTCGACCGGCTGGCGCGCGGACGAAAAGCACGCGTACAGATGGAGGTGGAGCTGTTTGGGGATGATGAGCTGGGCGCGGTGTTTGAAGGTGTTTACATCGTGTTACCCGCCGATCCCGACGGACCGCTGGAAGAGGGCGGTTCAGGCGCGCGTATTAATTAACCACGCAGCGCGCAGCCACAAAATTAATCCGATTACCCCGGTGCGCATGAATGCGCACCCTGGAAAAACGGTGCATTGATTTTGTAGGGGCGCCATTAATGGCGACCAAAAAAGCGCAACTGACCCGCATCGCGCTTTTTCAGCGCGATCGGTCATGCAATCATCACTGCACCTGCCCGCCACGCATCGTCTGCTGCACCGACTGCGTATCCGTCGTCACCGACAAACTGCCTTCTGCGCTGGTACGCAGCGGGGCGCCCGCGCTGAGCGATCCCTTCAGCTGCAGCTGCAAATTACTGCTGCCGCTCAGCGGCAGCGCAGGCCAGCCCCAGTTTTGCAGCACGTTTGCCGGCACCGCCTGGCCTTTCAGGTTCAGCGTAAACGGACGCTGTGCTTCCTGTCCTGCGGTTGCCGTGCCTTCCAGTAATCCGCTGCCGTTAAAGGCGCTCATCTCGCTGACCTCAATCTGCCGATCGCTGGCGTTCAGGCTAATCGACGGATGGCGCAAATCGGTGCGGTTAAAGGTGGCTTCCGCCGCGTTAAAGCTGGCTTTGCCCGCCCAGATGCCCCATTGATGCTGGCGCGCCAGCAGCAGATTATCTGCATTACCGTCGAGCGCGGTCATCTGGAACGGGAAGGCCGGATTGATATCAATCACCAGGTTACGGTTAGCCGTCGCGCGCTTCACCAGCACGCTATCCAGCCAGCCCGGCAGCGTCTGCTGCCAGCGATCGCGCCAGTTTTGCGGCAGCGTGTATTCCAGGCCGGCAATGGCTAAATCGTCAAGCGTCAGGCGCTTATCGCTGCGCGTCCAGCTGCCGCTGGCGCGAATCACGCCGTTGACCCAGCGGGAGCTGAACTGCGTCAGTTGAATGCCCTGCGGTGAGAATTCGGCGTTGACGATCGGATCGTTGAGTTCAAAGCTGCCGTTAATAAAGTTGCCGGCGTTCATGGCCAGCGAACCGTCGTCGCTCTGCCAGTCATCGCCGCGCAGCGTAATGTTCTTCAGGGTCAGATCGAGATCGGTCACCGCCCAGTCCGGGCCCTGCAGGCGCGCATCGGTCATATCCAGCCGGTTGATGCTCACCGAAGGCACGTCACGCAGCGGACTGAGGAACTCGCTCAGGCTCTGCTGGGTTTGCAGACGGATATCGTTAAGACGCAGCTGGTTGATTTGCCAGTTACCCTGCGCGTCGCGCTCGGCACGTCCGGTCATTGAGCCGCGCGCCAGATCGGCGCCGATATTGCTCAGCACCAGCCGGCGTTTGGCGATATTGCCCTGCAGCAGCACGTTGTTACCGGCGACGCCGTCCAGCGTCATGGCACCTGCGCTCATCTGGAACTGCGCATCGCTGCCCAGCATATCGTCAGGCGTGGGCTTCCACGGCACAATGCCGCCGTTGACCCGCTGCGCCGCCAGCGGCAGGGCGCTGTGCGGGCTTTCGATCTGCACATTATTGAGCTGCAGCCGGTTGGCCTGAATCGGCAGCGTGGTTTGTGGTGACTGGTTAGCGAGGTTGATGTCGCCGTCGCGCACTTCAATGCTGTCGAAATGCAGCGGATCGCTGAACTGCACCAGTGCCAGTCCGAGATCGACGCGCTTCGCCACCAGCACCGCCGGCTGGCCGTCGTGGCCGAAGCTGAAGTCATCCAGAATGATGTGGGAAGGCGAGGAGAAGTTGTGCTCAATCTTACTCAGCGACAAATGCCAGGCGGTTTTATCGCTTACCCAACGGCTAAACCAGCCTGCGCCCCACTGGGTTTGCAGCAGCACATAGAGAACCACCAGCGCCAGCAGAATCAGCAGTAACAAGGTAAGGAAAAACTTGCCTAAAAATTTCATCGCATCCATCCATCCCGATATTTATCCGGTGAGTGGTTGTTATGCCTGAATTACCGTTACAGCTCAACAGCCTGGATGAAAAAGCGGATAAATAACAGGCAGGCCGTAGCCTGCCAGCAGCATTACTTTTCCTGCGGAAAGACGAGGTTAAGCACGATAGCGGTGATACCCCCGGCGGCGATGCCGGATGACAGCAGGGTTTTCAGCCAGTCCGGGGCAAATTGCAGGATCAGCGGCTGTTGCGATACGCCGAGGCCCACCGCCAGCGACAGCGCGATGATCATAATGGCGCGGCGATTGAGCGGCTCGCGCGAAACAATGCGCACGCCGGAAGCGGCAATGGTACCAAACATCACGATGGTTGCACCGCCCAGTACCGGTTCCGGAATATGCTGCACAAAGCCGCTCACCGCCGGGAACAGGCCGAGTACGATCAGCATCAGCGCCACCACAAAGCCCACGTAGCGGCTGGCCACGCCGGTCAGCTGAATCACCCCGTTGTTCTGACCAAAGCAGGAGTTAGGGAAGGTGTTGAACAGCGCCGACACAAACGAGTTGAGACCATTGGCCAGCACGCCGCCTTTCAGACGCTTCATATACAGCGGACCGCTGACCGGCTGTTCGGAGACATCGGAGGTGGCGGTAATATCGCCGATGGTTTCCAGCGAGGTCACCATAAACACCAGCATCAGCGGGATTAGCAGATTCCAGTCAAAACCCAGGCCGTAATAGAGCGGCGACGGCACGGCCAGCAGCGCCTGGTTGGTGGGTGCAGAGGTAGCGGGCAGCATATCCAGCGCCCAGGCCAGCGCATAACCCACCGCCATGGCGATCACCAGCGACGCGACGCGCAGATAAGGGTTGCGCTGGCGGTTGAGCAGGATGATAACCAGCAGCACGGCACCGGCCAGCAGCAGATTTTTCGGCGCACCAAAGCTGTGATCGTTCATGGCGGCGAAGCCACCGCCAATCGAGGTCAGTCCTACCTGAATCAGCGACAGGCCGATAATCATCACCACAATGCCGGACACCAGCGGCGTGATGATGCGCCGTGCGAGGTGCAGCACGCGTGACAGCAACATCTCGGTACAGGAGGCCACCATCAGGGTACCAAACAGCGCTGCCATCATGGTCGGCACATCGGCGCCGCCGTTTTTCAGCGCCATACCGCCCATGATCAGCGGCGTGACAAAGTTAAAGCTGGTGCCCTGAATCGACAGCAGGCCAGAACCCACCGGTCCCCAGGTTTTAATTTGCAGAATGGACGCCACGCCCGAAGCAAACAGCGACATGCTGATGATGTGCTGCGTATCCTGCGCCGGTAAGCCGAGCGCCTGGCAGATCAGCAGTGCCGGGGTAATCACCGCCACAAACATCGCCAGCAGATGCTGGCAGGCAGCAAACAGCGTTTGCGGCAGCGGCGGACGATCTTCAAGACGGTAAATCAGTTCACTTTTGCTCTCGCCTGGCGCAGTGGCAGGCTGGCGGGATTCAGCAGTATTGACGGACATGGTGGCTTCTCAATAACAACAAAGGGGCGATTTTAAACGGTTGCGTTGTGAAAGCAATCGTTTGCAATGCCCCTTTTGGTTGTGATTGATCTAGAGCGTAAACACCGTGCGGCAGCGGCTGTCATCCTGCTGCCACGCCTGCTCTACCTCACTCAGCGGACGCTGCTGAAAAGCGATGGAGAAGTCACTTTCAGCGGCGGCGTTCAGCATCTCACCAATACAGGCGATCAGTTCGCTGTCAGAGACGCTGCCCAGTCCGCTGCCCATCAGCGTCAGCCCGGATGAGCGCAGCAGTTTACTGTGCAGTGCGATCTCCTGCCCGCTGAGCGACCCAATCTGCACGAAGCGCACCGTTTTCTCACCGCCGGCCACGGCCGCATGCATGATGTCGAGCGCACTCTGGCCCCACAGATAATCCAGCACCACATCAATGCCCTGCTGCATCAGCGCTGGCAGCGCGCCGGGCAGTTCATCCAGCGTCAGGATGATATCCGCACCCTGCGTGCGCAGCTGCTCCAGCACCGCGCGGTTACGGCCGGTGGCGATGATTTTCCCGGCACCGAGGTGACGCGCAATACGCACCGCCAGCCCGCCGGAGGTGCCGGTTGCACCGTTGATCAGCACGGTTTCACCCGCCTGAAACTGCGCGCGACGCGTCAGTGCGGCCCACGAGGACATGCCGGGATTGGCGATTGCCGCAGCCAGCAGCGGATCAAGCGTCGGCGGCAGCGCAACCACCGCTGCAGCCGGCACCCGGGTCTGCTGCGCCATACTGCCCCACGGTGCGCTAAAGGCGAGAAAATAGACCGGATCGCCGTTGCTCAGCGTGCCGGTGCCATCAATACCGGCGATAAACGGATAGTGGCTACCGGCGCTGTAATGGGCGCCGGCGGCCCGCGCTTTCGCCAGCTGGCTGATGGCGGCGGCCTTCACCGTCACCACCACATGCTGTTCATCGGCCTGCGGTGGCGGGAAATCGCCCCATACCGGTTTCTCACCTGCGGCACTGACAATGGCTGCTTTCATGTTTCACCTTCAGTTCATCGGATAATATGTGTAATATGCACACATTAGGCCTGTTCTGGGATGACGTCAATGAAAAGCGTGCAAAATACACATAATAATGCCAGCTTCGATGATTTGCACAATGCGCTGCTGATGATCGTCGGCACCTTTAATCGTCCGCAACGTGATGAATTACTGATAAAAGAGTCCGGTATCCAGCTGGATCGCGCCCTGTTTCCGCTGCTGATCCAGATTGGCCGCTTTGGTCCCCTCGGCGTGGTCGAGCTGGCCGATCGCGCCGGGCGCGATTACACCACCGTCAGCCGCCAGGTGGCGAAGCTGGAAGAGCTGGGGCTGGCGCAGCGGCAGAAAAATGTCAGAGACAAGCGGGTCAATGAGGCGGTGATCACGGCGGCGGGAAAAGCGATGACGGATAAAATCGACGCGGCGCGCACCCAGATCTATCAGCAGCTGTTCGCTGGCTGGCCAGCCGAAGAGCGCGCTGAGTTAACGCGCCTGTTACAGCGCTTCGTCGGGGATTTTATGGCGGTAGATCGACAGTCGCAGCTGGATTAAGCGTGGCTGTAGCGCTCGGTTTCCGGCAGCCAGCGCTCGATCAGCGCCTGGGCCTGTTCGGGATAATGCTGGTGGATATGGCGCGCCACGCGCTGAACTTCCGGAATCATGCTTTGATCGCGCAGTAAATCGGCGACTTTAAACTCGGCGTTGCCGGTCTGGCGCGTGCCGAGCAGTTCACCCGGACCGCGAATTTCCAGATCGTGCTGGGCGATGACAAAACCGTCGTTGCTGTCGCGCAGCACCTGCAGGCGTTTCTGCGCGGTTTTACTCAGCGGCGCTTTGTACAGCAGCACGCAGTGTGAGGCGACGGCACCGCGGCCAACGCGTCCGCGCAGCTGATGCAGCTGCGCCAGACCAAGTCGTTCCGGGTTTTCGATGATCATCAGGCTGGCGTTGGGCACATCCACGCCAACCTCAATCACCGTGGTGGCCACCAGTAGCTGGATTTCGTTGGCCTTGAACGCCGCCATTACCGCCTGTTTCTCCGCAGGCTTCATGCGCCCGTGTACCAGACCGACCTGCAGATCCGGCAGCGCCACTTTCAGCTCCTGCCGGGTGGCTTCCGCCGCCTGCGCTTCCAGCACGTCGGATTCATCGATCAGCGTACACACCCAATAGGCCTGACGGCCCTCGTGGCAGGCGCTTTGCACCCGGGTGATGATGTCGCTGCGGCGGGTATCGGGAATTGCCACCGTGGTCACCGGCGTACGGCCCGGCGGCAGCTCGTCAATGGTTGAGGTATCCAGATCGGCGTAGGCCGTCATCGCCAGGGTGCGCGGAATCGGGGTGGCGGTCATGATCAGCTGATGCGGATGGAAACCCTGCTCTTCGCCTTTTTCCCACAGCGCCAGCCGCTGATGCACGCCGAAACGGTGCTGCTCATCAATGATCACCAGCGCCATGCCGTTGAACTTCACCTGTTCCTGGAACAGCGCATGCGTGCCCACCACCATCGCCACCTGACCGCTGGCAATCGCCTCCTGTTGCGCTTCGCGCGCTTTCCCTTTCTGCTTTCCTGCCAGCCAGCCAACTTCCACGCCAAGCGGCGCAAACCACTGGCGGAAATTACTGGCGTGTTGTTCTGCCAGCAGTTCGGTCGGCGCCATCAGCGCTACCTGCTTGCCGTGGGCGATCACGTTCAGCGCCGCCAGCGCAGCCACCAGCGTTTTACCGGAGCCGACATCACCCTGCACCAGGCGCATCATCGGGAAGTCATGCGCCAGATCGCGCTCAATCTCTGCGACCACGCGCCGCTGCGCCGCGGTGGGCGAGAATGGCAGCGCGGCCAGCAGTTTATCCACCAGTTGGTGGCGTGCCGGCATGGGCAGGGCGTGATGGCGCTGCGCGCCGGCGCGTACCGCCAGCATGCTGAGATTGTGCGCCAGCAGCTCTTCGAGAATCAGACGCTTCTGCGCCGGATGACGGCCGGTTTCCAGCTCGCTCAGGCGCAGGTCCGGCGGCGGCCGGTGCAGGGTGCGCAGCGCCTCTGGCAGACTGATCAGACCGCCGCTCAATTCCGGCGGCAGCAGCTCGGCAATCGGGCAGCTCTCCAGCAGCGTCAGTGCCTGATCGGTGAGATTGCGCAGCGTGGCCTGGCGAATACCTTCGGTGGTGGGATAGACCGGCGTCAGAGTTTCCTGCAGCTCAACGCCACCCAGCTCGCCCTGGACGCGATACTCCGGATGAATGATTTCGGCGCCGCGCTGGCCGCGTTTGATCTCGCCATAAGCGGTGACGCGACGGCCCGGTGCCAGGCTGTTTTTCATGCCGGCGTTGAAGTTGAAGAAGCGCATCGTCAGCACGCCGCTGCCGTCGCTGATGTGGCATACCAGCATGCGGCGGCGGCCAAAGGTGATTTCGCTGTGCAGCACTTCACCTTCCACCGTCGCCCAGATGCCGGGCAGCAGATCGTTAATTTTGTACAGCTGGGTGCGGTCTTCGTAGCGCAGCGGCAGATGCAGCAGCAGATCCTGAATAGTAAACAGGCCGAGTTTCGCCAGCTTACCCGCCTGGCTGGCGCCGACGCCGGTCAGGGTACTGAGCGGAATGGCATCCAGCAGACGGCCTTTCATTTTTTACCCGTCGCTTGCATGGTGGCCCACCAGGCGGCATCGGCTTCGACTTCGCCCTGCGCGTTGATGTGCGGATAGGGCAGGCCTTTCTGCTTCGCTACGCGCGCCAGCACCGGATAACCGCCCTCAAACAGCAGGCGCTGCTGCTCATCCTCGTCCAGCAGGCTGTGCTGGCGGCGATACATGCCGGCGTTTTGCCGCTGACGCTGGGCTTCATACAGAATCAGCGCAGAGGCCACGGAGACATTCAGCGACTGCACCATACCGACCATCGGAATGATGATATCGCGGTCGGCCAGCGCCAGCGCTTCAGCGGTGATGCCGGTTTTGTCCTGGCCCATCAAAATACAGGTCGGTTTGGTGTAATCGATCTCGCGGAAATCGACCGCTTTGTCAGACAGATGGGTCGCCAGCACCTGCATGCCGCGATCTTTCAGATGGCGCACCGCATCAGCAATGTGGCGATGGGTTTTCACCTTCACCCAACTGTTACTGCCCGCCGACGCGGACACCATGGTGCGCATACGCACGCTGGGCCATACCGCGTGCACTTCGTGGATGCCGACGGCGTCGGCGGTGCGGATCACCGCAGAGACATTGTGCGGCTTATGCACCTGCTCCATGCAGACGGTGAGATCGTGCTGGCGCATGGCCAGCATCTCCTGGATACGAGCAAAACGTTGAGCGTTCATGCACTAATTACGGTTACGGTGAACTTTAATCACGTCCGGCATCACGCGGATTTTACGCATGATATTGGCCAGATGGACGCGATCGTTCGCGGTGAGGCGGATGAAGGCGCTGTAAACGCGGCCGTCACGCTCTTCGGTATTGAGGCTTTGAATATTCGAACCTGCGGTATTGATTGCCGCGGTCAGGTTGGCCAGCGCGCCCTGGTGGTTAAACATATCCACCTTAATCTCGGCGACAAACTCCTGATCGGTCACTTTATCCCATTCAACCGGCATGAATTTTTCCGGTTCTTTCTGGTAGCCGCGAATGTTACGGCAGGATTCGTGATGCACCACCAGACCTTTACCGGGGCTGACGTGCGCGACAATCGGGTCGCCAGGAATCGGACGGCAGCACTTGGCGAAAGTGATCAGTACGCCATCAGCGCCCTTGATTGGCAGCTTTTTGCTGCGCTTACTGCTGCCAGATGACGGTTCGCTACCGGATTGCAGCAGGTTCTTCGCCACCACCACGCTCATGGCATTGCCGAGGCCAATCTCCGCCAGCAGATCGTCGATGCTGGAGAGCTTCATACGCTCCAGCTCCTGCTGAATATTCTCTGCAGGAATTTCGGCCAGCTTTTTACTGCCGCCGAGCGCGTGGCTCAGCAGACGACGGCCGAGGTTAACGGAATCTTCGCGCTTGAGGTTTTTCAGCAGCTGGCGAATTTTGGCACGCGCTTTTGAGCTGACCACAAAGTTGAGCCACGCGGCATTTGGCCGGGCGCCAGGGGCGGTAATGATTTCAATCGTCTGGCCGCTGGTCAGCGCCTGCGACAGCGGATACGGCTGGCGATCGACGCGCGCACCGACGCAGGCGTGGCCGATATCGGTGTGCACCGCATAGGCGAAATCCACCGGCGTGGCGCCCGCGGGCAGTTCGACGATGCGGCCTTCCGGCGTAAACACGTAGATCTCATCCGGGAACAGATCGGATTTTACGCTTTCGATGAATTCAAACGAGCTGCCAGCGCTCTGCTGCAGCTCCAGCAGGCTTTGCAGCCAGCGCTGGGCGCGAATTTGCGCGGTGGTACCGCTTTCGCCGGCTTCTTTATAAGCCCAGTGGGCCGCCACCCCCATCTCCGCCATCTGATCCATATCTTCGGTACGGATTTGCACCTCAACCGGCACGCCGTGCGGGCCGATCATTGAGGTGTGCAGTGACTGATAGCCGTTGGCTTTGGGAATGGCGATGTAATCTTTCACGCGTCCGGGACGCGGTTTGTACAGGCTGTGCATCTGACCGAGCACGCGATAGCAGGTATCAAGGTCTTTCACGATGACGCGAAAGGCATAGATATCCATGATCGAGTGAAATCGCTGCTCTTTCAGGTGCATTTTGCGGTAGATCGAATAGAGATGCTTTTCCCGTCCGCTGACGCGGCACGGAATGCCGGCTTCCTGCAGACGCCCGTCGATTTCGGACAGGATCTTCTGAATCATCTCTTTACGGTTACCGCGCGCCGCTTTCACCACCTCTTTAATCACGCGGAAACGGTTTGGGTAGAGCGCTTCAAAGCCGAGCTCTTCCAGTTCCGTTTTCAGGTGATGAATACCGAGGCGGTGCGCCAGAGGACTGTAAATCTCCAGCGTTTCCAGCGCGATGCGCCGTTTTTTATCCGGACGCAGCGCGCCCAGCGTGCGCATGTTGTGCGTGCGGTCAGCCAGTTTGATCAGGATGACGCGAATGTCCTGCACCATCGCCATGATCATTTTGCGGAAGTTTTCAGCCTGCGCTTCTTTCTTGTCGCGGAATTTCAGCTTATCGAGCTTGGAAACGCCTTCCACCAGCTCGGCCACGCTTTTTCCGAACAGCTGTTCCATGTCCTGATAGGTGGCGGGCGTATCCTCAATCACATCATGCAGCAGCGCCGCCATCAGCGTTTCGTGGTCGAGCTTCATCTCGGCCAGAATGCAGGCAACCGCAACGGGATGGGTGATATAGGGTTCGCCGCTGGAGCGTGTCTGGCCCTCGTGGGCATCACGTGCGACAAGGTAAGCTTGCTTGAGGCGCTTGATTTGCTCCTCAGGCAAGTATTTTTCAATCAGCTGATTGAGGCTTTCAAACAGATACAAGGTTGACCTGCAGAGTGCTGTTAACGACGACCTTCAGCGATAGCGGTAACGGCTTGTAACTCAGCGGCTTCCTGCTCTTGCTGTTCCTGACGATCACGGACATCCAGAATCTGGTTGGTGATCAGGCCTTCTTCGATTTCGCGCAGGGCGATAACGGTGGCTTTATCGTTCTCTTCCGGAACCAGCGGATCTTTGCCGCCTACCTGCATCTGACGTGCACGACGTGCAGCGACCAACACCAGGTCAAAACGGTTACCAACTTTCTCTACTGCGTCCTGAACGGTTACGCGTGCCATAGGTGTGCTACTCCACAGATGATGAAGAAATGACTGGGCATAATACTGAAAGTGACTTCAGACTGCCAATAGTTTGCTGATTAAAGCATCATGTCGCGCTTTCTGGCGACCCATACGCAGACGTTCTGCGCGAATAATGGTTTTCAGATCCGACAGCGCCAGATCGAAATCATCATTAACAATCAAATAATCGTATTCGGCATAGTGGCTCATTTCTGCCACTGCCTGCGCCATGCGGCGGGCGATCACCTCTTCGCTGTCCTGACCGCGGCCGCGCAGGCGGCGATCCAGCTCTTCGGTGGACGGCGGCAGAACAAAGATGCTGCGGGCGGCCGGCATTCTCTGGCGAATCTGCTGCGCGCCCTGCCAGTCAATGTCGAGAAACACGTCAACGCCGGTCGCCAGCACCTGCTCAATCGCCGCGCGTGAGGTGCCGTAATAATTGCCAAACACTTCCGCATGCTCAAGGAAAGCATCCTCGGCGATCATGCGTTCGAATTCAGGCTTTGAGACGAAAAAGTAGTGTTCACCATGCGCTTCGCCGGGGCGCACGCCGCGGGTGGTATGAGAAACAGACACCTGCGTATCGTACAGCGGTTGTGTCTTTAACAGCGCCTGAATCAGGCTGGATTTACCTGCGCCGCTGGGGGCGGAAACAATATAGAGCGTGCCTTGAGCCATGGTTATCTTGAATTGAGTAAAGAGCGGAGTCGATTTCCTGCACAGTATACACGGCTTAAGCGCAGCACGCAGCGTTTGCCGCCCGCACGCGGCAATTCTTTTTCTGTGCGCGCCCTCCAGCGGCAGCGCAACTTTCTGCAATTCGCACAAAAACCCGTCAGCCTCGCTCCACAATCGGCTTTTTAACGCTGGTGTCACTCACCACGGCACGCTGCAATCAGCAAAAAAGGAGGCGACGATGAAAGGATGGAGATGGCTGTGTGCGATGTTGCTGGCGGGATGTGCGAATGGGATGGCGGTTTGTCCCAACTGGTCACCGGTGCGCGCTGAACAGGAGATGGGCGTGCTGCACAACCAGCTGCGCCACTGGGATGATGCCTACTACCGTCAGGGGCAAAGCCCGGTAAGCGATGCCGACTACGACAGCCTGCAGCAGCGCTTACAGCAGTGGCAGCGCTGCTTCACGCCGGCGTTGCCCGGCTATGCGGCACAGCTCAGCACCGACGGCAGCACGCTGCATCCGGTGGCGCATACCGGCGTGCGCAAGCTGCGTGACAAGCTGGCGGTGGCCTACTGGATGCAGGATAAACCGGCGCTGTGGGTGCAGCCGAAAGTCGATGGCGTGGCGGTGACGCTGGTGTATCGCCACGGCGAACTGGCGGGCCTGATCAGCCGGGGCGACGGACTGCGCGGTGAACAGTGGCTGGCGAAAGCACCGCACATTGCGGCGATCCCGCGGCATATCGCGACCGACCGTGCGGAAGTGGTGTTACAGGGCGAACTATTTCTGACGATGACCGATCACCAGCAGGCGCGCGACGGCGGTCAGAATGCGCGCGCCCAGGTGGCGGGCGCCATGATGCGGCGCGAAGCCAGTCCGCTGCTGTCGCGCATTGGTGTGTTTATCTGGGCATGGCCGGATGGGCCGCCGATGATGCAGGCGCGGCTGGCGCAGCTTACGCAGTGGGGCTTTGCCCTGACGCAGCAGTGGAGCCGCCAGGTCAGCAATGAGGAGGAGGTCGCGGCCTGGCGTGAGCGCTGGTATCGCCAGCCGCTGCCTTTTGTCACTGATGGTGTGGTGATTCACCAGTCACCGCAGCGCGTCGGGCGCGACTGGCAGCCCGGGCAGGGCAGCTGGTCGGCCGCGTGGAAATATCAGCCTGCCGAAGTCAGCAGCGAAGTGCTGTCGGTGGATTTC
>NZ_VOQX01000009.1:0-99867 GCF_016643525.1 Pantoea sp. Morm
GGTGGAGAAGCTGCCGCCGACGCTGCGCGACCGCGCGCGGGTGTTCGGCCTGCTGCTGGCGCTGGTATCACGGCTGGTGCTGCTGGCGTCGCTGTCGTGGCTGGTTACGCTGACCCAACCGCTGTTCACCCTCCTCCAGCACAGCTTCAGCGCACGCGACCTGCTGCTGCTGGGCGGCGGTATCTTCCTGTTGTTTAAAGCCACCACCGAACTGAACGCCCGGCTGGAGGGCAGCGACGAGGAATCGGGTCAAAATAACAGCGGTGCTAAATTCTGGCCGGTGGTGGCGCAAATCGTGGTGCTGGACGCCATCTTTTCACTTGATGCCGTCATTACCGCCGTCGGTATGGTCAACGACCTGCCGGTGATGATGATCGCCGTGACCATCGCCATCCTGTTAATGCTGCTGGCCAGCAAGCCGCTGACGCGCTTCGTTAACGGCCATCCTACCATTGTGATTCTCTGCCTGAGCTTTCTGCTGATGATCGGCTTTAGTCTGGTGGCAGAGGGTTTCGGCTTCGTCATCCCCAAAGGCTATCTGTACGCGGCCATTGGCTTCTCGATTGTGATTGAGATCTTTAACCAGCTGGCGCTGTTTAATCGCCGCCGTTTTCTTACCGCCGGACGACCGCTGCGCCAGCGCACTGCCGAAGCCGTGTTGCGCATTCTGCGCGGTGAAGCGCAGCGCGCCGATCTGGATGCCGACACGGCATCGCTGCTGAGCGATAACCAGGGCGCAGCGCTGTTTAACCGTCAGGAGCGGCGCATGATCATGCGCGTGCTGGGCCTGGGTCAACGCCAAATCAACAGCATCATGACGTCACGCCATGACGTCGAGCACATCGATCTGAGCGAAGACCCGCAGTCGATCATGGATAAACTCGACCGCAACCAGCATACGCGCCTGCTGATCACCGAACAGGGACGGGAGCCGCTGGGCGTGGTGCATGTGATCGATCTGCTGCATCAGTCGCTGCACAGTAAATCGCTGGATTTGCGTGCGCTGATTCGCCAGCCGCTGGTGTTTCCCGAGCGCGTCACCCTGCTGCAGGCGCTGGAGCAGTTTCGCCATGCGCGCACCCATTTTGCCTTTGTGGTGGATGAGTTTGGTTCGGTAGAAGGCGTGGTGACGCTGAGCGACGTGATGGAGACCATCGCCGGCAACCTGCCCAACGAAGGGGAAGAAATTGATGCCCGTTACGATATTCAGCCCGCAGAGCATGGCGGCTGGATCGCCAACGGCCATATGCCGCTGGAAGATTTAGCGCTATACGTGGCGCTGCCGCTCGACGAGAGGCGCAATTACCATACGCTGGCGGGATTGCTGATGGATAGCCTGCAGCACGTGCCGGCCGAAGGTGAGGAGTTGCGCGTCGGGGATTATCTGCTGCGCACCCTGCAGGTGGAGAACCATCGGGTGCAAAAAGTCGAGATTGTGCCGGTCGCGCCCGCACCGTTTATTTAACCCGGTGCCGGGGCGTGATTTATCGCGTGTTGCTTAGCTGGTCGCCATAAATGGCGACCCTACACGGAAAGCATCGGTTTTTGTAGGGTGCGCATTCATGCGCACCGGCATCGGGCTTTATTGCCGCGGTGCAGACTTCTGACTATCCAGCCACTGATTAAGGCGCGTTTTGGCTTCGCCCTGCAACTGCTGGCGCACCACATCATCCACTGGCAGCGAATACTGCAGGTTGTTCCAGTTACCGTACATGCGCAGCGGAATCGGCTGGCCGTTGAGGACTTTCGCCAGCCGGTCGTCGCCCTGCCAGCCGCGCAGAATCATATTAATGGTGACATCCAGCTGCTGCTTCACCACATCCACGTTGCCGTGGGTTTGCAGCGCCAGCCGGCTGCTGCCGCCCTGCAGATCCGGCAGCGTGACGTTACCCTGCTTCAGGCTGATGCGCCCGCTTAACTGTTCAATTCCCTGATCATCCGGCTGATCGTTACTGACGCGATTGCTGACGCGCGCCACGGCGCGGCGCACCATCTGCTGTAAATTCAGCTGCGCCAGCTGCAGATTAGTCGCTTCCAGTTCTGCATTGCCCTGCCAGTTCTGTTTCGCCTCCGCCACGCTCAGCCCGGCACCGCTGATGTCGCCCTTGAGCGAGACCGTGCCCTGCAGCGAAGCTGGCAGTTCCAGCGCTTTAAGCAGCGGCGCAATGGCAATGCTGCTCAGCTCCGGCTGAAACGCCACCTGCGTGACCGGCTGACGGATATCCACCGAGCCGGGAATGGAAAAGTGGCCGTCACCAAATTTGCCCTGCAGCTTGTTGAGCGTCAGCAGCCCGCGCTGATTGCGGGCGTCAATTTGCAGATTGCTGAGCGTCAGACCGCGCCACACGCTGCTGTCAGCTTCGAGCGTCAGCTGTAAATCCATGCTGTTGAGCGGCGAGTCGGCATTATTGTGCGCGCGCGGCTCAGCGATCACCGGCGTGCGCATCACGTTAGCCTGCTGCGTGGTGCTGTTATCGCTGGCGGGCGCGCTGGCCATCAGGTTATCCAGATTGAGCGAGGTCGCGTGCAGCGCGAGGTTGAGCTGCTGCGGCAGGGCCAGCCGGCCCTCAGCGCTGCCGTCGAGGGCGCTGTCGTTCGCGGTTAACTGCAGCTTGTTCAGCGCAAACTGCTGCTGGTCGCCATCCCACTGCGCCTGCCCGCTCAGCGTCCCTTTAATGCCCTGCGGCGGCAGGTTCGCGCCGTCCAGCGTGTAATCCAGCTCATCCAGCTGGCCGCTGATACGGTGCGGATAGTGCGCCACGTCCATCTGCCCTTTCAGGTTCAGGCTGAGATTGCGCTGATTACGTGACACGCGTGTCGCCAGCTCAACGCTGGCCTGCCGGTTATCGTCCTGATTCAGATTGAGGTTGAGATCGCGGAAGTTGTACTCGTCACCGCCCGGCTGCTGCCAGATGAGCAGGCTATCGGCGATGCGCAGTTTACTGATGTTAAAGGTCCAGCCGTTGCTGGCGGCGATGACCGGTTCACTGTCGCCCGGCTCAATCGGCGCGCCCTGCGGTTTCTGCACCGCACTGTCCGGCGTGGCGCGAATAATCGCGTTTTTCAGCATCACCTGGCTGACGCTCAGCTGATGCGACAGCAGCGGCCACAGATTGACGTCCAGACGCATATTATCGGCGGTCACCATCGGCTGGCTGGCGCCGGGCGCGGTCAGGCTCATGCGGCCCGCCAGAATGCTGAGCTGCGGCCAGACGTGCCAGCGCAGGTCGCCGCTCACTTCAAGCTGATAACCACTGCGCTGTTTTACCTGCTGTACCATATAGGTACGAAAGTCGTTGGGATTGACCAGCAATACCAGTGCCGTCATGCCCGCTACGACCACCACTAACAGGATGGCCAGCGTGGTTATCAGTCTTCTCATTGCATCCTCATCACCGTCAGATTTCAGGCCGCTGGCGCGAAATCACTCCAGGAGAAACGTTAGTCTTTATCAATACGGCTGGCGTCAGCGCCCTGCTGCCCGCGATATTTGGCGTCTTCGCGGCGATTGTAAGGACGCGCCGCCGGCCCGGACAGCGGTTCAAAGCTCAGTGCGCCAATCAGCATGCCGGGACGCAGCGCCAGCGGCAGCTTACCGGAGTTGTAAAACTCCAGCACGATACGGCCCTGCCAGCCCGGATCGATACGGTGCGCGGTAACGTGCACCATCAGCCCGAGGCGCGCCAGTGACGAGCGGCCATCCAGCCAGCCCACCAGATCGTCGGGAATGGTGACGGATTCCAGCGTCACCGCCAGCGCCAGTTCACCCGGATGCAGAAAGAACGCTTCGCCTTCCGGCAGCACAATCTCATCGCTCATCACGCGATCCAGCGCCGCGCTCACTTCATGCTTTGGACCACTCAAATCTATAAACGGTGCGGTGTGGCCGCTAAAGGTTCGGAACTGGTTACCGAGGCGCACATCCACGGTAGCACCGTTGATGCGCTCAACCGGCGGACGGGGATCGATGGCCAGCTTGCCGCTGTCCAGCCAGCTTTCAATATCGCGATCGCATAATCTCATCGCAGAAACTCCATGATTTAAGTGTAGCGAAAGGTGGTCAGGTTGTGACAAACCGTTCGCGTCACGTCCATCCGGACGCACGGTGTCCCGTTCCGGTCCTGCTGAACCGGACAGGCGTCGTCAAAGATACTGGTTAATTTTGGCCTTGAGGATATCAATGGCGATGCGGTTTTTACCACCACGCGGCACAATGATGTCGGCATACTGCTTGGAAGGCTCAATAAACTGCAGGAACATCGGGCGCACGGTCTTTTGGTACTGGCTCATCACCGAGTCCATCGAGCGCCCGCGCTCGTTGACGTCGCGCTTCATACGGCGCATCAGGCAGATATCCAGCGGGGTATCAACGAAGATCGAGAAGTTAAGCTCCTGGCGCAGCCGTGCATCGGTCAGCAGCAGAATCCCTTCCAGAATAATCACTTTCTTCGGCTTCAGATGAATACACTCGTCGGTGCGGGTGTGCTCAACGTAGCTGTAAACCGGCAGGTCGATATCTTCGCCGGCCTTGAGCGCGCGCAGATGCTGCAACAGCAAATCGTGGTCCATCGCGCTCGGATGGTCGTAGTTGGTTTTCACCCTCTCTTCCATGGTGAGGTGGCTTTGATCTTTATAGTAAGCATCTTCGGGGATCACACCGATATGCTCGTCACCGACCTGGTCACGGATTTCACGATAGAGCGTGCTGGCAATAAGACTTTTTCCGGATGCGGATGCACCTGCAATGCCAACGATCACGCACTGATGAGACTTGTCAGTCATACTTTTTTAAGACCTGATAACTGGAGCCGGTTTCTGTCTGCACAAAAACAGGCCGATTGAGAGGGTTAGTTGGCGGCAATTATAGGGATTTCACCGGGTTGATGCCAGTGAAAACCGGCGCGCCGCCTTTTCAGACTATCCCGTTTTGCAGCCAGCGGCTTAATCGATACACTGTTTCTCTGCCCGCCGTGTGACTGGCGGGAGCCCGATAGTCGTTGCAAGGAAAAGTATGAGCTGGAGAACCCTGACTTATTTCGGCGACAGTATGTTGCTGATCCCCACTGCGGTGATCATCGCACTGGTGCTGCCGTGGAAAAGCGACAACCGTCGCACCGTCTGGTACTGGCTGCTGGCGTTTGGCCTGGCGGGCCTGCTGGTCAGCATCTCGAAGATTATGTTTCTCGGCTTCGGCATTGGCAGCGCGCGCTACAACTTTACTGGTTTCAGCGGCCATAGCGCGATGTCAGCGACGCTGTGGCCGGTGATGATGTGGCTGATTTCCGGCCGCTGGCCTACGTTCTGGCGCGCCCTGACCATCGGTATCGGCTATCTGATTCCGCTGATGGTGGGATTATCGCGCCTGGTGATCCATGCGCACTCGGTGAGTGAAGTGCTGGCCGGACTGATGCTGGGCTTTACCCTGAGCAGCGCGTTCCTGCTGAGCCAGCGCCGCACCGCGCTGAAAGGGTTTAGCGTGGTGCAGGTGGCGGTGGCATTTTTGATTCCGCTGTTGCTGATGGGCCACGGCCGCGTCGCCACCACCCAGCAGTTCCTCGAGCGTTTTTCCGCTGACCTCGCCGGGCTGGAAAAGCCCTTCACCCGCGCCGATTTGTTCCGCTGAGTGTGTTGCGCGGTAAAGGGTGTAAGGTCTGTCCAATACGTTTTGAACACGTTCCACAAATGATTGCACATACGGTAGCGGCGCAATTTATTGCGCGATAAATCGCACCGCTACAAAATTGTGCAATTTGTCGTGTCCTTACCTGAATCGCTGCAGATCCAGCAGTCGCGATACTGCAAGCAGATTTCACCGGTTTTGTAGGGTGCGCATTCATGCGCACCTGGATGCAGGCCGCAAAAAAACATTTCCGCACAAAGATATCTGACAGATGTGCTAGCATGGATTAAGAGATTGACTGGCGCATTTTTCTTCGAGTAATCAATGCGCGCTGCTGGATTCGTGCATGACTCTTGAGATAACAACCTCGCAGGATAATCCGCAAAAAAAGTGGCTCAGCGCCCTGCTGCTTTGCGCGCTGGCATTTTTACTTACGCTGTTCTGTCTGGAACTGATTGTTGTCAGCGGCCGCATTTCCCCGCTCTGGTACTCCACCGCGTTAATGACCGTCGTGGTGTTCCGCGCGCCCTCGCGACAGGTACCGCTGCTGCTGGCCAGCTGCGTGCTCGGCACGGCGCTGGCCAATCTGCTGGTGATCGGCCCGGCCCTGAGCAATGTCAAATTCGCCATCCTTAATATGGTGCAGGCCATCCTCGGCGGGCTGATGCTGCGCGCGCTGCTCGACCGCAAAGCCCCGCTCAACTCACTGGCCGACTGGATACGCTTTGCGCTGGCTGCGGGCCTAATCGCGCCGCTGCTGGGCGGCGTCGTGGCGCTATGGATGCTGCACGTTGACGGCCACGCCTCGTTGCCGTTTTTCTCCACATGGGTGATCTCCGAAGTGATTGGCGTGTTGGCCTTCGGTCCGGTGCTGCTGCTGTGGCCTGATAAACCGCTGCGCCAGCTGATCACGCCGGAACGTCAGCTGGAGACGCTGCTCACGCTAATCGTCACGCTGCTGGCCAGCTATCTGGCGCTGCGTTTCCTGCCGTGGCCGTTTACCTTCATCGTGGTGATTCTGTTCTGGTGCGCGGTGCGCCTGCCCAAATTCGAAGCCTTTCTGCTGTTTTTCCTCAACGCCAGCTTTATCTCGCTGCTGCTGGCGCTCGACTGGGTCAACCTGGCGCGCAACGATCTGCTGCTCGGCCAGGTCAGCACCTGGCTGCCGTTTCTGCTGGTGCTGCTGCCGAGCCACGTGATGTCGCTGGTGATGGATGCTTTCCAGCGTGAAAAGCACCACATCAGCGAAAGCGAAACCCGCTTCCGCAACGCCATGGAGTATTCCGCCATCGGCATGGCGCTGGTATCACCGGAAGGCGGCTGGCAGCAGGTCAACCAGTCGCTGTGCCGCACGCTGGGCTTCGCGGCGGAAGAGCTGAAAAAACTCACCTTCCAGCAGATCACCCATCCGGACGATCTCAACAGCGACCTGCAGCAGCTGGAGCGGCTGATCGCCGGTGAGATCCTGACCTATACCCTGGAGAAGCGCTATTTCCGCAAAGATGGCGAGATCGTCTGGGCGCGCCTCACGGTCTCAATGGTGCGTGATGCGCGGCTGCAACCGCTCTACTTTATCGCGCAGATTGTGGATATCTCCGAGCTGAAGCAGAGCGAGCAGGTCAACCAGCGGCTGATGGAGCGCATCACGCTGGCCAACGAAGCGGGCGGCATCGGCGTGTGGGAGTGGAACCTGCTAAACGGCGAGATGTTATGGGACAAGCGCATGTACGAGTTATTTGCGCTGGAGCCGCACCGGGTACCGAGCTACGACCTGTGGCTGCATCTGGTCGATGTTCAGGAACGTGAAGCGGCCGCGCTCACCATTCAGCAGGCGATTGAACGCCGCAGCGCCTTCCAGCTGGAGTACCGCATCAATCTGCCGCAGGGCGTGCGCTACGTGCGCTCCGAGGCCAATAGCATCATCAGTAAGGACGGGCAGATCGAACGCATGCTCGGCATTTGCCAGGACATTACTTCGCTGCGCACGCTGAATGAAGCGCTGTTCCAGGAGAAGGAACGCATGGCGATCACCCTCGACTCGATCGGTGAAGCGGTGATTTGTACTGACGATGAGATGCGGGTGACCTTCATGAATCCGGTGGCCGAGACGCTGAGCGGCTGGCCGCAGGCGAAAGCGGCTGGCGTGGCGCTGAGCGAACTGCTGACGATTACGCGTGGCGCGCAGGGGCCGCGCGTGGAGAATCTGTTGCTGTGCAGCCTGCCCGCCAGCAAAACCACACCGGACCTGGAAGAAGAGCTGGTGTTGCATACCCCGGATGGTGCCCAGGTCGAGATTCACTACAGCATCACGCCGCTGAAAACCCTGACCGGCAGCGACATTGGTGCCGTAATGGTCATTCATGACGTCAGCGAGTCGCGCCGCATGATGAAACGCCTGAGCTACAGCGCCTCTCACGATATGCTGACGCGTTTGCCGAACCGTCACAGCTTTGAACAGCAGCTGAAGCGACTGGTGAATGACGCCGCCGCGCATCACAGCGAGCACGTGCTGGTGTTTATCGATCTGGATAAGTTTAAAGCGGTCAACGATACCGCCGGCCATGCCGCTGGCGATGCGCTGCTGCGCGCACTGGCCGATCTCATGCAACAGCACCTGCGCAATAGCGATGTGCTGGCGCGCCTCGGCGGTGACGAATTTGGCCTGCTGCTGCCCTACAGCAATGTTGACCAGGTGCGCGAGGTGGTGCAGGGCATCGTCAGCGCGGTGCATGACTTTACCTTTATGTGGCAGGACCGGCCGTATCACGTCGGCGCCAGCGCCGGTATCACGCAAATCGATCAGCATAACTGCATCAGCAATGTGGTGATGTCGCAGGCCGATGTCGCCTGTTACAGCGCCAAACACGCCGGGCGCGGCCAGTATCAGGTTTACCAGGAAGTTCAGGGATAAACTGCGGCGCTGCCCATTGCCAGCCCGCGTTGGCTGCGCTAAAGTCGCCCCCTTTTTTCTGGCATGGGGGATACAATGTTTATCGGATTCGACTACGGCACAGCTAACTGTTCCATCGCAGTAACGGATAGCGGCACACCGCGGTTACTGACACTGGAAAACGGTCAGCGCCTGCTTCCCTCCATGATTTGCGCGCCCACGCGCGAAGCCATCAGTGAATGGCTGCATCGCCATCATCAGGTCCCCACGCCAGACAGCGAAAGCACCGCGCTGCTGCAGCGCGCGCTGCGTTATAACCGCGAAGAGGATATCGAGGTAACGCCTGCCAGCGTACAGTTTGGTCTGACCGCGCTGCAGCACTATATGGTTGATCCGGAAGAGGTGTGGTTCGTCAAATCGCCGAAGTCGTTCCTCGGCGCCAGCGGCCTGAAACCCCAGCAGATCGCCTTCTTTGAAGATTTGGTGTGCGCCATGATGCTGCACATTCGCCAGCAGGGTGAAACCCAGCTCGACCAACCGATTGATCAGGCCGTGATTGGCCGGCCAATCAACTTCCAGGGGCTGGGCGGTGAAGATGCCAACCAGCAGGCGCAGGGCATTCTGCTGCGTGCCGCACAGCGTGCCGGGTTCCGCGACGTCGAGTTTCAGTTCGAGCCGGTTGCCGCCGGTCTGGAGTTTGAAGCCACGCTGCAGCAGGAGACACGCGTGCTGGTGGTGGATATCGGTGGCGGAACCACCGACTGCTCCATGCTGCTGATGGGTCCGCAGTGGCGTAATCAGTCCGATCGCCGTGCCAGCCTGCTTGGCCACAGCGGCTGCCGCGTCGGCGGTAACGACCTCGATATCATGCTGGCGTTCAAAACGCTGATGCCGCTGCTGGGTCTGGGCGGTAACACGCTGAAGGGCACTGCCCTGCCCGCCCTGCCGTGGTGGAACGCGGTGGCGATTAACGATGTGCCGGCACAAAGCGACTTCTACTCGGCCGCCAGCGGTAAGTTGCTGCGCGATCTGGTGCGTGATGCCGAACAGGGCGATAAAGTCGCGCATCTGCTGAAAGTATGGCAGCAGAAGCTGAGCTACCGGCTGGTGCGCGCGGCGGAAGAGAGCAAGATTGCGCTCTCCGATCAGCGCGAGACCGCGGCCTCGCTGGCGTTTATTGCGCAAACGCTGCAGGTGGAGATCAGTGCCGCGCAGCTGGAAGAGGCGATCAACCAGCCGCTGGCGCGCATTCTTGAGCAGGTGCAGCTGGCGCTGGCCAGTTGTGACACCCGTCCGGAGGTGATTTACCTCACCGGCGGTAGCGCCCGTTCGCCGATCCTGCGCGCCGCGCTGCAGCAGGCACTGCCCGACACGCCCATCGCCAGCGGCGATGATTTCGGCTCGGTCACCGCCGGCCTGGCGCGCTGGGCCGAAGTGATGTTCAGATAATTCCCTCTCCCGCTTGCGGGAGAGGGTTAGGGTGAGGGCCAGACAGCTCCGTGCGATTTTCCCCTCACCCTGCCCTCTCCCAAAGGGAGAGGAAAAAGTCACACATTCTGCCAGATTAGAAATTCACGTTCGCACTGATCCCACCCACAAACGCATCTTTCACTTCGCTCACCGCACCCGGTGCCACCACGTATTGCAGGTTTGGACGCAGCTGCAGCCATTTGGTCAGCTGCGCATTGTAATAAACCTCGTAGTTGTACTCGGAACCATCCTGAATCGGCAGATAGGTTGGGCTGTCGAAATCAGTTTCGCCGTTGGCATCATTCTGCTGACGCAGCGAACGGGTATACGCGCTGTTGACGTGAATACGCGCCGCGCCGACGCCAATCTCATCCTGCGGACGCGCATCAAACGGCCCTTTCCAGGTAAAGCTGATCGACTGATAGTTGTCGGTTTTCGAGGTTTTGTGATCGTTCATCACCGCCTGCACCGTCACGCCCAGACCCCGGCTGGCATCGCCGCCCTGCGCGGTCAGCTGCTGCTGTAACAGCACGTAGCCGCCGTAGGCGTGATCCTTGCTCTGATAAGCGCCATCGCGCCAGCTGCCGTAGTTATCGCCGTTGGCCGACGAGTAGTAGTAACCAATGCGGTAGTTACCCGGCAGGTTGGCCGGCCCGAAGGTCGGCTTCCAGCCCAGTTCCACCGGCACCAGGTTGCCTTCGGAGTTGCTGGTGTCCAGACGGAAACCGTCACCGCGATCGTAGTTGGCACTGTTCTGGTTGTAGAAGCCCACCTGGAAGAACACTTCCGGCGTGAAGTTAACCTTCACGCGGCCGCCCCACTGGGAAACCGGCCAGTTAAACCAGCGGTCGCCGCGCCAGTTACCCGCCTGGCCGCTGCCGAATGCAAGGTTCTGGAACTTGCTGTCGAAGTTGTCGAAATCTTCCCCGACGGTGACGCGACCGGCTTTCAGGTTGACAGTGTTATCAAACAGCCCTTTGCTGAGCCAGAACTGCGTCAGACGCCAGGTCTGGCCACGTCCGTACACTTCCTGCACCGATGACAGCATGCCGGTACGGCGGTCTGCCACCTGATCGGAGATGTTGCGACCGTTACGGTCGGTAATGGTCATCTGGAACTGCGCATCCTGCCAGTCGAGCAGTTTTTGCAGGTCAAGATTCAGGCCAAACGCCCACTGATCGCTGTAGCGCATCGAGGTGTTGGTATCGGCACCGCCGCCCAGGTTCGAGGCACTTTCCATGGTGTAGTTAACGTCGAACTTCACGCCGTCGTTTTCCAGCTGCGTTCGGTTACCGCCCCAGTCGCCAAACATGTAGGGGGAATCGTAGCTGAACGCATCGGCTGCCACCGCCGACGCACTCAACATGGCAAACATCAGGGTGCCCGCTGCCAGGCGAGGCATATGCTGCACTGCTTTTTTTCTGTTCATGATGATTATTCTTCTGTGAATTTCCGGAGAGGAACGGGCAGAGAATAATGCTGAGGTTATGTCAGTTTTTGCAAATCTGTGCGCAGTTAGTGCAAAGGTGACAGTGACTTAACGCAATTGTGACAGCGATCGATGAATGGATATCTTCTGGGGGAAAAAGGCATTTTTTGCGTGGCGAAAAAATTATTACGTGACGGGACGCCGCAGCGTCCCGCTTCGCGTTACGGCTTGCTGGCGCTGGCCAGCTCTTCAATCTCCTGCTTGCTGAGCTCCAGCTCAGTGGCTTTCACCAGCTCATCCAGCTGCTGCAGCGAGGTGGCACTGACAATCGGTGCCGTGATGCTCGGTCGCGCAATCTGCCACGCCAGCGCCACCTGAGTAGCAGAGGCGTCGTGCGAGGCCGCGACATCTTCCAGCGCTTCAATGATGCGCTTACCGCGCTCGTTGAGATATTTTTCTACAATGCCCTGGCCGCGCGCGCTTTTGCTGGCGTCTTCCGGCTTTTTGTATTTCCCGCTCAGGAAACCGCTGGCCAGCGAGTAGTAGTTAATCACGCCGAGACCGTTTGTCACCGCCACCTGCTCCAGTCCGCTTTCATACTCCTGACGATCGTACAGGTTGTACTCCGGCTGCAGGGTTTCATAGCGCGCCAGTCCCTCCTGCTTACTGATGTCGAGCGCTTCCTGCAGGCGCTGCGCGCTGTAGTTGGACGCACCGATTGCCCGCACTTTGCCCTCTTTGATCAGCGAGTCGAAGGCTTTCAGCGTCTCCACCAGCGGCGTGCTGTCGTCATCACGGTGCGCCTGGTAGAGATCGATGACATCCGTCTGCAGGCGGCGCAGCGAATCTTCCACGGCCTGGCGGATATAGGCCGGTTTCAGCCCGGTTTTCTCCGGCGTCAGCTCCATGCCTACCTTGGTGGCGAGCACGATACTGTCGCGCTTACCGCTTTTTTTCAGCCACTTACCGATGATGGTTTCCGATTCACCGCCGGCGTTGCCCGGCGCCCAGCGAGAGTAGACGTCTGCGGTATCAATGAAGAACAGCCCCTTTTCCACCAGCGCGTCGAGCAGTGAAAACGAGGTTTTTTCATCGACCGTCCAGCCAAAAACGTTGCCGCCAAACGTCAGCAGCGGCACGCTGATACCGCTGTCGCCCAGCTGACGGGTTTTGTGTTGACGCATGTGATCCTCCTTAGTGAAACGAGACTGGTCTGTCATTCAGCTTAGCAAAGGAAAAAGTCACGCTTATGCGTATTGCTGCCAAAATATTTACTGAATATGAATACTTAGCGTGCCCGGGGCGATATTCTTAATTCCTTCAATTTTTGCCCGGCCCGGGCGACTACAATCATTTCGTTTGCGCCGCGGTTCGTTTGCGCGCGCATGTGGGGAAAACGAAACCGCCGGAGAGCACACAGAGCAATGAATAAACGATTAAAAACAGGCCTGATTAGCGTGGTGGTACTGGCTGCGCTGGCGGGCGCTTACTACTGGTGGCAGCATCCGGCCGAGCCAGCACAGGCTAACCAGGCTGATGGCCAGCCGCATCACGGACGCGGTGGCAACAACAGCGGCGGACGCCGTCCGCTGGCACCGGTGCAGGCCGCAACCGCGACCACCGAAAGCGTGCCCTATTACCTCAGCGGACTGGGCACCGTCACCGCGGCCAATACCGTTACGGTGCGCAGCCGGGTCGATGGCCAGCTGATGGCGCTGCACTTCACGGAAGGTCAGCAGGTGGAGGCCGGCGCGCTGCTGGCAGAAATCGATCCCCGACCATGGCAGGTAGCGCTCACCCAGGCGCAGGGCCAGCTGGCCAAAGATCAGGCGACGCTGGCTAACGCGCGCCGCGACCTCAGCCGTTATGAAAAGCTGGCGAAAACCTCGCTGGTGTCGCAGCAGGAGCTGGATACCCAGCGCTCGCTGGTCAGTGAAACCCTCGGCACCATCAAAGCCGACGAAGGCAATGTGGCCAGCGCGCAGCTCAATCTGACCTACAGCCGCATCACCGCGCCGATTGCCGGACGCGTCGGGCTGAAGCAGGTGGATGTCGGCAACTACATTACCGCCGGCGATACCAGTGGTCTGGTGGTGATCACCCAGACGCACCCGATTGACGTGGTGTTCAGCGTCGCCGAGAACAACATCAGCCAGATCCTGAAAGCCCAGAAAAGCGGCCAGCCGCTGCCGGTTGAAGCCTGGGATCGCAGCAATAAAACCCTGCTGACCACGGGTGCGCTGCTGAGCATTGATAACCAGATCGACGTCACCACCGGCACCATTAAACTCAAGGCGCGCTTCAGCAATCAGGACGACGCCCTGTTTCCCAATCAGTTTGTTAATGCCCGGCTGAAGGTGGATACGCTGCAAAACGCAGTGGTGATCCCGACCGCCGCGCTGCAGATGAGCAACGACGGCCACTTTGTCTGGGTGGTGAACAGCGATAACAAAGTGAGTAAGAAACGCGTCACCGCCGGGCTGCAGGATAGCCAGAAAGTGGTGATTGATGCCGGGCTGCAGGCCGGTCAGCGCGTGGTCACTGACGGTCTCGACCGCCTGACCGAAGGCGCCACGGTGGAAATTGTCGCCGCACAGAGTACCGCCACGCACAGCACGCGCGCGGCGCAACCGGCTCGCGGAGAACGTCAATAATGCAGGTGATGCCTCCCGACGCCAGCGGCGGCCCGTCACGCCAGTTTATTCTGCGCCCGGTGGCCACCACGCTGCTGATGATCGCGATTTTGCTGGCCGGCGTGCTGGGCTATCGCTTCCTGCCGGTTTCCGCGCTGCCGGAAGTTGATTACCCGACCATCCAGGTCGTCACGCTCTATCCCGGCGCCAGCCCGGATGTGGTGACCTCGTCGATTACCGCGCCGCTTGAGCGCCAGTTCGGGCAGATGTCCGGCCTGAAGCAAATGGCGTCGCAAAGCTCCGGCGGTGCCTCGGTGATTACGCTGCAGTTCCAGCTGACGCTGGCGCTCGACGTTGCCGAACAGGAAGTGCAGGCGGCGATCAACTCTGCCACTAACCTGCTGCCTAACGATCTGCCAAATCCGCCTGTGTACAGCAAAGTGAATCCGGCCGATCCGCCAATCATGACGCTGGCCGTTACCACCACCAGCATGCCGCTGACGCAGGTGCAGGACATGGTGGAGACGCGGGTGGCGCAGAAGATTTCCCAGGTCTCCGGCGTCGGTCTGGTCACGCTCTCCGGCGGCCAGCGTCCGGCAGTGCGGGTGAAGATGAACGCTCAGGCGCTGGCGGCCCTCGGCCTCACCAGCGAGACGGTGCGCACCGCCATCAGCAACGCCAACGTCAATTCGGCGAAAGGCAGTCTTGATGGCCCAACGCGCTCCATCACGCTGTCAGCCAATGACCAGATGACCTCCGCGGAGGATTACCGCAAGCTGATCGTCAGCTACAGCAACGGCGCGCCGGTGCGGCTGGGCGACGTCGCCACGGTTGAACAGGGCGCAGAAAACAGCTGGCTGGGCGCCTGGGCCAACCGTCAGCCGGCGATTGTGCTGAACGTGCAGCGCCAGCCGGGCGCCAATATTATCGCTACCGCTGACAGCATCCGCGCGCTGCTGCCGTCGCTGACCGCCACGCTGCCGAAGTCGGTTGACGTCAAACTGCTCACCGATCGCACTACCAACATTCGCGCCTCAGTAGCGGATACCCAGCATGAGCTGATGCTGGCCATCGGGCTGGTGGTGATGATCATCTATCTGTTTCTGCGCAATGTCCCGGCCACCATTATTCCGGCAGTCGCGGTGCCGCTGTCGCTGGTCGGCACCTTTGCCGCCATGTATTTCCTTGGCTTTTCGATCAATAACCTGACGCTGATGGCGCTGACCATCGCCACCGGCTTTGTGGTCGATGACGCCATCGTGGTAATCGAGAACATCTCGCGCTACATCGAAAAAGGCGAAAAGCCGATGACCGCCGCGCTGAAAGGTGCCGGTGAGATTGGCTTCACCATTATCTCCCTCACCTTCTCGCTGATCGCGGTGCTGATTCCGCTGCTGTTTATGGGCGACGTGATTGGCCGTTTGTTCCGCGAGTTCGCCGTGACCCTGGCGGTGGCGATTCTGATCTCGGCGGTGGTCTCGCTGACGCTGACGCCGATGATGTGCGCGCGCATGCTGAGCGCCGAATCGCTGCGCAGGCAGAACCGCTTCTCCCGCGCCAGCGAGGCGATGTTCGATAAGGTGATTGCCGGCTATGGCCGCTGGCTGACGCGCGTGCTGCGCCATCCGTGGCTGACGCTGTCAGTGGCGCTTGGCACGCTGCTGCTGACGGTGCTGCTGTGGGTGGTGATTCCGAAGGGCTTTTTCCCGCAACAGGACAACGGCATCATTCAGGGCACATTGCAGGCGCCGCAGTCGGTCTCTTACGCCAGTATGGCGCAGCGCACCCGTGACGTGGCGTCGATCATTATGAAAGATCCGGCGGTGCAGAGCCTGACCTCGTTCGTCGGCGTGGATGGCACCAACGCGGCGCTTAACAGCGCGCGGCTGCAAATCAACCTGAAACCGCTGGACCAGCGTGACGATCGTATTCCGGCAGTGCAGCAGCGGCTGCAGCAGGCGATCGATCGCCTGCCCGGCGTGTCGCTGTGGCTGCAGCCGGTACAGGACCTGACCATTGATACCCAGGCGAGCCGCACGCCGTACCAGTTTACTCTGCAGTCGGGTTCGCTGGAGTCGCTGGGCAGCTGGGTGCCGAAACTGCTGGCACAGCTCAACACCTTGCCACAGCTGCGCAATGTCAGCAGCGACTGGCAGGATCAGGGGCTGGAAGCCTTTGTACGCGTCGATCGCGACAGCGCCAGCCGGCTCGGCATCAGCATGGCCGACATTGATAACGCGCTGTACAACGCCTTTGGTCAGCGCCTGATCTCAACGATTTACACCCAGGCCAATCAGTATCGCGTGGTGCTGGAGCAGGACAACACGCAAACCCCCGGTCTCGCCAGCCTCGACGCGATTCGCCTGAACAGCAGCGACGGCGGCAGCGTGCCGCTCAGCGCCATCGCGCAAGTCGAAGAGCGCCACGCTGCGCTGAGCATTAATCATCTCGACCAGTTCCCGTCGGCCACCTTCTCGTTTGACGTGGCGCACGGCTACTCGCTCGGCGATGCGCTGCAGGCGATCACCACGGCGGAAGATCAGGTCGGCATGCCGGCAGAGATGATGACGCAGTTCCAGGGCAGCACGCTGGCGTTTGAAGCGGCGCTGACCAGCACCATCTGGCTGATCGTCGCGGCGGTAGTGGCGATGTATATCGTGCTCGGCGTGCTGTATGAGAGCTTCATCCACCCGATTACCATTCTGTCGACGCTGCCCACCGCCGGCGTTGGCGCGCTGCTGGCGCTGATGCTGAGCGGCAACGAACTGGATATCATCGCCATCATCGGCATCATTTTGCTGATCGGTATCGTGAAGAAAAACGCCATCATGATGATCGACTTCGCGCTGGCCGCCGAGCGTGAACAGGGCATGGCGCCGCGTGAGGCGATCTATCAGGCCTGTCTGCTGCGCTTCCGGCCGATTCTGATGACCACGCTGGCGGCGCTGCTTGGCGCGCTGCCGCTGATGCTCAGCACCGGGGTCGGAGCAGAGCTGCGTCGTCCGCTCGGCATCGCCATGGTCGGTGGCCTGGTGCTGAGCCAGGTGCTGACGCTGTTTACCACCCCGGTGATCTATCTGCTGTTTGATCGCCTTGCCCACGCCACGCGCCGGCGTCTGAAAGGCACGGAGGCGCAGTCGTGAAGTTTTTCGCCCTGTTTATCCATCGGCCGGTTGCCACCACGCTGCTGACGCTGGCGATTGCGCTGGCGGGCATTCTTGGCTTCCGTCTGCTGCCGGTGGCGCCGCTGCCGCAGCTGGATTTCCCGGTGATTCTGATTTCGGCCTCGCTGCCCGGCGCGTCGCCGGAAACCATGGCGGCCTCGGTCGCCACGCCGCTGGAGCGCTCGCTGGGGCGCATCGCCGGCGTCAGTGAAATGACTTCCACCAGCTCGCTGGGCAGCACGCGCATCATCCTGGTGTTTGATTTCGACCGCGACATCAACGGCGCGGCGCGCGATGTGCAGGCGGCGATCAATGCCGCCCAGAGCCTGCTGCCGACCGGCATGCCCAATCGTCCAACCTACCGCAAAGCCAACCCGTCCGATGCGCCGATCATGATCCTCACCATGACCTCGGACATTTATAATCCCGGTCAACTGTATGATTACGCGTCGACGCAACTGGCGCAGAAGCTGTCGCAGATTGATGGCGTCGGTGATGTCACGGTAGGCGGCAGTTCGCTGCCGGCGGTGCGCGTCGACCTCAATCCGCAGGCGCTGTTTAATCAGGGCGTGTCGCTGGATGCGGTGCGCACCGCCATCAGCAACGCCAACCAGCGCCGTCCGCAGGGCGCCATCGACGATACCCAGCAGCGCTGGCAGGTGCGGACCAACGATGAGCTGCAAACCGCCAGCGTCTACCAGCCGCTGGTGGTGCACTACAACAACGGCGCGGCGGTACGGCTGAGCGATGTGGCGAACGTGCAGGATTCGGTACAGGACGTGCGCAACGCCGGGATGACCAACGGTAAACCAGCGGTGCTGCTGGTGGTGCGCAAGTCGCCGGACGCCAACATTATCGATACCGTCGACCGCATCCGGGCGGAAATGCCGGAGCTGCATGAGGTGATCCCGGCAGCTATCGACCTGCAAATCGCCCAGGACCGTTCGCCCACCATCCGCGCCTCGCTGCATGAAGTGGAGCAGTCGCTGGTAATAGCCGTGGCACTGGTGATTCTGGTGGTGTTTTTCTTCCTGCGCGACGGCCGCGCCACGCTGATACCGGCGGCGGCGGTACCGGTATCACTGATTGGTACCTTCGCCGCCATGTACCTGTGCGGTTTCAGCCTGAATAACCTGTCGCTGATGGCGCTGACCATCGCCACCGGCTTTGTAGTGGATGACGCCATCGTTGTGCTGGAGAACATCGCGCGCCACGTCGAAGCCGGCATGAAGCCGCTGCAGGCGGCACTCACCGGGGTGCGCGAGGTGGGCTTTACCGTGCTGTCGATGAGCCTGTCGCTGATTGCGGTGTTCCTGCCGCTGCTGATGATTGGCGGTATTATTGGCCGCTTCTTCTCGGAGTTTGCCATCACGCTGTCGGTGGCGATTCTCATCTCGCTGTTTATCTCAATTACCCTGACGCCGATGATGTGCGCGTATCTGCTGAAACCGCAGGCGAAGCGCAGCCAGCCGCGCACGCGCGGATTTGGCCGCGTGCTGCTGGCGGTGCAGCAGGGCTATGCGCGCTCGCTGGGCTGGGTGCTGAACCACGCGATCTGGGTACTGTTGCTGCTGCTCGGCACCGTCGGGCTGACCATCTGGCTGTTTATCGCCATCCCGAAAACCTTTATGCCCGAGCAGGACACCGGCCGTCTCAACGGCTTTATCTCCGCCGATCAGAGCATTTCGTTCCAGGCGATGCGCGGTAAGCTGCAGGATTTCATGAACATCATCAAGGCTGACCCAGCGGTCGATAACGTCACCGGCTTCACCGGCGGCTCGCGCACCAACAGCGGCTCGATGTTTGTGTCACTCAAGCCGCTGTCAGAACGCAGCGAAAGCGCGCAGGAAGTGATCGCCCGCCTGCGTGTGAAGCTGGCGAAAGAACCGGGTGCCAACCTCTACCTCAATGCGGTGCAGGATATTCGCGTCGGCGGACGCGAATCGAACGCCAGCTACCAGTACAGCCTGCTATCGGATAACCTCGCCGATTTACGTGAGTGGGAGCCGAAAATCCGCCAGGCGTTTGCCGCGCTGCCAGAGCTGGCCGATGTGAACTCGGATCAGCAGGACAACGGCAGCGAAATGGCGCTGACTTACGATCGCGAAAGCATGGCGCGCCTCGGCATCGACGTGTCGGCGACCAATGCGCTGCTGAATAACGCCTTCGGCCAGCGGCAAATCTCGACCATCTACCAGCCACTGAATCAGTACAAAGTGGTGATGGAGGTGGATCCGCGCTATACCCAGGATGTCAGCGCGCTGGATCAGATGTTCGTGATCAACAGCGACGGCAAAGCGATTCCGCTGAGCTGGTTTGCCAAATGGCAGCCGGCCAACGCGCCGCTGTCGGTCAACCATCAGGGGCTGTCGGCGGCCTCGACCATCTCGTTTAACCTGCCGGAAGGGGTCTCGCTGTCGCAGGCATCGGAGGCGATTGACCGCACCATCACGGCGATTGGCGTGCCGTCCAGCGTGCGTGGCAGCTTTGCCGGCACCGCGCAGGTATTTCAGGATTCGCAATCGAACCAGCTGTGGCTGATGCTGGCGGCGATTGCCGCGGTGTATATCGTGCTCGGCATTCTGTATGAGAGCTACGTGCATCCCCTGACGATTCTCTCTACCCTGCCTTCGGCGGGCGTCGGCGCGCTGCTGGCGCTGCAGCTATTTAATACGCCGTTCAGCCTGATTGCGCTGATCGGCATCCTGCTGCTGATCGGCATTGTGAAAAAGAACGCCATCATGATGGTGGATTTCGCGCTGGAGGCGGAGCGCAACGGCAACCTGTCGGCGCGCGACGCCATTTTCCAGGCGTGCCAGCTGCGTTTCCGCCCGATTCTGATGACCACGCTGGCGGCGCTGTTTGGTGCGCTGCCGCTGGTGCTGACCAGCGGGGACGGCGCGGAGCTGCGCCAGCCGCTGGGCATCACCATTGCCGGTGGGCTGGTGATGAGCCAGCTGCTGACGCTGTACACCACACCGGTGGTGTACCTGATGATGGATAAACTGCGCCGTCGGAAAAAGCAGCCGCGGTTGATAACGGAGCCATAACGTCACACCTGCACTAAGCGTAGCGGCGCAATTCAACGCGCGATAAATCGCGCCGCTACGCGACCTGCGGCTGATGAAACTGTTAACACGGGATGACCATGAACGCACAAACCGCCACCGTCCGCTGGCAACTGTGGATTGTGGCCTTCGGCTTTTTTATGCAGACGCTGGATACCACCATTGTGAACACCGCGATTCCGGCGATGGCCCACGATCTCAACGTCAGCCCGCTGCATATGCACTCGGTGATTGTCTCCTACGTGCTCACCGTGGCGGTCACGCTGCCGCTCAGCGGCTGGCTGGCGGACCGCTTTGGCGTGCGCAACATCTTCTTCTGCGCCATCGTGCTGTTTAGCCTCGGTTCGCTGCTGTGTGCCTTCGCCACGTCACTCGAGCAGCTGGTGATGGCGCGCGTGGTCCAGGGCATCGGCGGCGCGATGATGGTGCCGGTAGGCCGGCTGACGGTGATGAAAATCGTGCCGCGTGAGCAGTACATGTCGGCCATGACCTTTGTCACCCTGCCCGGCCAGATTGGCCCGCTGCTCGGCCCGGCGCTGGGCGGCATTTTGGTGGAGTATGCCAGCTGGCACTGGATCTTCCTGATCAACATTCCGGTCGGCATCATCGGTGCCATCGCCACGCTGCTGCTGATGCCGAACTACACCATGCAGACGCGACGCTTTGACTTCCTCGGTTTTGTGCTGCTGGCGGTCGGCATGGCTACGCTGACGCTGGCGCTCGACGGCCAGCGCAGCGCCGGCGGCTCACCGCTGCTGCTGTGCCTGCTGATTCTGCTGGGGGTGTTTTCCCTGTTGTTCTACCTGATGCACGGTCGCAACAACGATAACGCGCTGTTTAGCCTGAAGCTGTTTGACAACCGCATATACGCCATCGGCCTGCTCGGCAGCTTCACCGGCCGCATCGGCAGCGGCATGCTGCCGTTTATGACGCCGATTTTTCTGCAGGTGGGCCTCGGCTTTAGCCCGTTCCACGCCGGGCTGATGATGATCCCGATGGTGCTGGGCAACATGGGCATCAAACGTGTGGTGGTGCGCATCGTGAACCTGTTTGGCTATCGTAACGCGCTGGTGGGCGGCACGCTGGCGCTGGCGCTGGTGGTGCTGCTGTTTCCCGTGGTGGCGCTGCTCGGCTGGATCTGGCTGCTGCCCGTGGTGCTGCTGTTGCAGGGCATGGTCAATGCCATCCGCTTTTCGTCCATGAATACCCTGACGCTGAAAGAACTGCCGGACGAGCTGGCCTCGAGCGGCAACAGCCTGCTGTCGATGATCATGCAGCTGTCGATGAGTATCGGCGTCACCGTGGCCGGTCTGCTGCTCGGCGCTTTCGGCCATGGCGCGGTGAGCGACAGCGCCGCGACCCATCAAACCTTTATGTACACCTATTTGTGCATGGCGCTGGTGATTGCGCTGCCGGCGCTGGTGTTCTGGCGCGTACCCGCCGATGTGAGTAAAAACGTGGACCTGAGAGGCAGGAGAAAAGGATGAAGCAGCCGGTAAAACTCGGCATCAGCGCCAAACTGTTTATGGCGATTTTTTCCACCTGCATGCTGGTGATCATCACCATGCACTGGGGCGTGCGCCTCAGCTTTGAGCATGGCTTTGTCGATTACATCAAAAAGGGCAACGAGCAGCGCCTGACGCTGCTGAGCGATGCGCTGGCCGATCAATACGAACAGCACGGTAGCTGGGATTTTTTGCGTAACAACGACCGGCTGATTTTCACCATTCTGCGCTCGCTGGAACAGAATCCTGGCAGCGGCACGCAGCTGCCGCCGCACGGCTGGCGCACCCAGTTCTGGATTATCGATCAGCAGTACAAAATATTGTCCGGCCCGCGCTCGCCGGTGCCGCCGGAAGGCTCGCGCCGCAATATCACCACCAGCAACGGCAAGATTGTTGGCTGGGTGATTGCCTCGCCCGCCGAGCGGCTGACGCGCAGCACCGACATCAACTTTGACCATCAGCAGCGTCAGACCAGCTGGCTGATTGTCGGCCTCACCACGCTGCTGGCCGCGCTGGTCACCTGGCTGCTGGCGCGCGGCCTGCTGGCGCCGGTGAAACGGCTGGTAGACGGCACCCATCAGCTGGCGGCGGGCAAATTTACCACCCGGGTGGAGGTTGGCAGCAGCGACGAAATTGGCCAGCTGGCGCGCGACTTCAACCAGCTGGCGCGCTCGCTGGAGAAAAACGAGAGCAACCGGCGCGCCTTTATGGCCGATATTTCCCATGAGCTGCGTACGCCGCTGGCGATTTTGCGCGGTGAGCTGGAGGCGATGCAGGATGGCGTGCGCAAGCTGACGCCCGACGCCATCAGTTCGCTGCAGAGCGAAGTCGCGCTGCTGACCCAGCTGGTGGAAGACCTGCACCAGCTGTCGCTCTCCGACGCGGGCGCCCTCGCCTACCGCAAACAGCCGGTGGATCTGGTCAGTCTGCTGGAGGTGGTGGCGGGCAGTTTTGGCGAACGCTATCGCAGCCGGGGGTTGACGCTCAGCCTGATGCTACCGGCACAGGCCAGCAGCTTTGGCGATCCGGACCGGCTGATGCAGCTGTTTACTAACCTGCTGGAAAACAGCCTGCGCTACACCGATGCCGGTGGCACGGTGCAGCTCAGTATGCAGCTCAGCGGCGAGCAGTGGCAGCTGCAGTTTGCCGACAGCGCACCGGGCGTCGAGCGCCAGCAGCAGGCACAGCTGTTTGAGCGCTTCTTCCGCGCCGAAAGCTCGCGCAATCGCGCCAGCGGCGGCTCCGGGCTCGGTCTGGCGATCTGCAAGAATATTGTTGAGGCGCATGACGGCAGCATTAATGCGGCCGACTCTGATTTAGGTGGGCTGAAAATCACGCTAAACTTGCCGTATGTTCCTCACTAGACACCCTTTATGAGCACGGAAAATAGCGATCCCCTGATTCTTGTTGTGGAAGACGAACCCAAACTGGCGCAGCTGATGATTGATTATCTGCAGGCGTCAAACTACCGCACGCATCACCTCGCCGATGGCAACGCGGTACTGAGTTACGTGCAGCAAACGCCGCCGGACCTGATGCTGCTGGATTTGATGCTGCCGGGCCGTGACGGCCTGACGCTGTGTCGGGAAATTCGCCGCTTCTCCGAGCTGCCGATTATCATGGTGACCGCACGCACGGAAGAGATCGATCGCCTGCTCGGGCTGGAGATTGGCGCTGACGACTATATCTGCAAACCCTTCAGCCCGCGTGAAGTGGTGGCGCGGGTGAAAACCATTCTGCGCCGGGTGAAACGTTCGCCAGAAGAGGCGCAGCTGGCCTCGCATCTGCTGATCGACGAAGGGCGTTTCCAGGCCAGCTGGCGCGAACAGCCGCTGGAGCTGACGCCCGCCGAGTTCCGCCTGCTGAAAACCCTGGCGCTGGAGCCGGGCAAAGTGTTTTCGCGCGAGCAACTGCTGAACCATCTGTATGACGACTATCGCGTGGTCACCGATCGCACCATTGACAGCCACATCAAGAACCTGCGGCGCAAGCTGGAGAACCTTGATGCCGAACAGCCGTTTATTCGCGCCGTGTACGGCATGGGATATCGCTGGGAAGCGGATGTTGGCCGCCTGCTGTAACCGCTTAGATTGATCCAGGTCAATTTACATCGGGAGTCGCCCTGCCTACAATTCCCCACCTTTTGCAGGGCCGCCTGACGCGGCCGCTGCACGTGCCATCCGTGATGGCATGCTGACCTGACATCAGTGAGAACTTCCCATGCTTAAACCCGAACTGCTTTCGCCGGCAGGCACGCTGAAAAATATGCGTTACGCCTTTGCCTACGGCGCCGACGCGGTGTATGCCGGCCAGCCGCGCTACAGCCTGCGCGTGCGCAATAACGAATTCACCCATGAAAACCTCGCCAAAGGCATCAGCGAGGCGCACGCGCTCGGCAAGAAGTTTTACGTGGTGGTAAACATTGCCCCGCACAACGCCAAGCTGAAAACCTTTATCCGCGATCTGACGCCGGTCATCGAAATGCAGCCGGATGCGCTGATCATGTCCGATCCCGGCCTGATCATGCTGGTGCGTGAAGCCTTCCCGCAGATGCCGATTCACCTGTCGGTGCAGGCTAACGCGGTGAACTGGGCCACGGTGAAGTTCTGGCAGCAGATGGGGCTGACGCGCGTGATTCTGTCACGCGAGCTGTCGCTGGAGGAGATCGCCGAAATTCGCCAGCAGGTACCGGAGATGGAGATCGAAATCTTTGTCCACGGCGCGCTGTGCATGGCCTACTCCGGCCGCTGCCTGCTCTCTGGCTATCTGAATAAGCGCGATCCTAATCAGGGCACCTGTACCAACGCCTGCCGCTGGGAATATAACGTGGCCGAAGGCCAGCAGGATGAGGTCGGCAACATTGTTGGCTTCCATCAGCCGGTTGCGGTGCAGCCCGCGACGCTCGGCGTCGGTCAGCCTACCGACCGGGTATTCCTGCTGGAAGAGAAGATGAAGCCAGGCGAGGTGATGAGCGCGTTCGAAGATGAGCACGGCACCTACATCATGAACTCGAAAGATCTGCGCGCGGTGGCGCACGTCGAACGCCTGAGCCAGATGGGCGTGCATTCGCTGAAAATTGAGGGCCGCACCAAATCGTTCTACTACTGTGCGCGCACCGCGCAGGTGTACCGCCGCGCAATCGACGATGCGGCCGCCGGCAAACCTTTCGATCCGGCACTGCTGGAGACGCTGGAAGGGCTGGCGCACCGCGGCTATACCGAAGGTTTTTTGCGTCGCCACACCCATGACAGCTATCAAAACTACGAGCAGGGTTTTTCCATTTCGGAGCGTCAGCAGTTTGTCGGTGAATTTACCGGTGAGCGGCGCGGTACGTGGGCGCAGGTGGCGGTGAAGAACAAATTCATGCTGGGCGATAGAGTGGAGATCATGACGCCGGACGGCAATCTCAACTGCACGCTGCAGGCGATGCAGAATGACAAGGGTGCCGCGGTTGAAGTCGCTCCGGGAGATGGTCATCGCGTCTGGATCAGCGTGCCGGAGGGGGTCGATCTGGCCTATGCGCTGCTGCTGCGCAATTTTACCGACGGTAACAGCACTTACGATCCGCACGGTAAAAATCGCACTAAATGAAAAGAAAACGGCGAAGTTAGAACAAGATCACAGACCGCCGCTTCGCCGCGCTTTAGAATCGCGCCTGCTGCTAACGAGTAACAACAAACAGCAGGTAGTACCAGGAACCACCTCATTCACCCGCCCGGCTCCCCCGTGCGGGTTTTCTTTTTTTCATCGTTCGCCGATAAAGTTCCCGCCGCAGCTATGCTATAACCACAGCTCTGTCTTACTCATCAGGGAAGCGATAATGCAAAATAAACCCCTCACTTTGCTGATTCTGAATGGAAAAGGCGCAGGCAATGAAGAGTTGCGTGCCGCCGTGAATACCCTGCGCGACGAAGGCTTTAACCTGGCGGTGCGCGTGACCTGGGAAAAAGGCGACGGTGACCGCTACGTGCAGGAAGCGCTGCAGCTGCAGGCGGAAACCGTGGTGGCTGGCGGCGGCGATGGCACCATCAATGAGATTGCCACCGCGCTGGCCGCCCTGCCGCCAGCGCAGCGGCCGGTGCTGGGGATTTTACCGCTTGGCACTGCCAACGATTTTGCTACCAGCGCCGGTATTCCGGCAGAAATGGAAGCGGCACTGCGGCTGGCGGTGCTGGGCAAAGCCACGGCCATCGATCTGGCGCGGGTGAACGGCGACCGTTACTTCATCAACATGGCGACCGGCGGTTTTGGCACACGCATCACTACGGAAACGCCGGAGAAACTGAAATCGGCGCTGGGCGGCGTTTCCTATTTTATTCATGGCCTGATGCGCGTTGATGCGCTGAAGCCGGACAGCTGCGAAATCAGCGGACCGGGCTTTCACTGGCAGGGTGACGCGCTGGTGATTGGCATTGGCAATGGCCGTCAGGCCGGTGGCGGACAGCGGTTATGTCCGGAAGCGCTGATCAATGACGGACAGCTCAATCTCAGCATCGTCACCGCCCAGGAGCTGCTGCCAACGTTGTTGCACTCGCTGACGCGCGACGACGATAACCCGAACATTGTCGCGGCACAGCTGACGTCGCTGACCATCCGTTCACCGCATGAGATGACCTTTAACCTCGACGGCGAGCCGCTGTCCGGCAGCGAGTTTGTGATTGAGGTGCAGCCCGGCGCGCTGAGCTGCCGCCTGCCGCCGCAGTGTGCATTGCTGGCGTAATCATTGGAAAATTCCTGCATTATCCCGGTGCGCATAAATGCGCACCCTGTGAGGCTCGCCATCCCTGCACGCACCGTGTAAGGTCGCCATTCATGGCGAGCGGTTACGTGCGTCTCCGGCTGACGCTCTGCGTCACACCTTCATCCAGCGGCGCTCCACGGCGGAAATCGCCACCGCTTCCAGCACCTTCTGCACCTGCAGCCCTTCGGCAAAATCCGGCCACATGCGGTCGCCGGCGGCGATGCCGTTAATCAGATCGCGAATCTCAACCGTTTTCTGATCGTTAAAACCGATGCCGTGGCCGGCCGAGACGCAGAAGCTGGCGTAATCGGGATGCGCCGGACCGGTGAGAATGGTTTTAAAGCCCTGGCGGCCGGCCGGATCGTCGTGCAGGTACAGTTCCAGCTCAGCCATGCGTTCCTGCGTGTAGCGCAGCGTGCCTTTGGTGCCGGTCACCACATAAGTCAGCCCCATCTTGCTGCCGCAGGCGATACGCGAGGTTTCAATCACGCCGTGCGCGCCATTTTTAAAGCGCAGCAGCGCGCTGGCCTGATCTTCATTTTCCACCGGCAGCAGACGTGACGGCGCCTTCGGATCCGGTCGCTGTTTGATCACCGTCATCATGTCACCGCTCACCTCATCAATATCACCGACCAGATAGTGCGCCATGTTGACGATATGCGCCGCCAGATCGCCAAGCGCGCCGAGACCGGCCAGCGCTTTCTGGCAGTGCCAGTCGAGCGGCGTCTCCGCGCGCGCCAGATAATCTTCGTTATGGGTGCCGTAAAAGTGCACCACCTCGCCGATCTCACCGCGCGCGATAATCTCCCGTGCCAGCTGGCTGGTGGGGTTTTTCATGTAGTTAAAGCCTACCAGGGTTTTCACTCCCGCCTGCTCTGCCGCCTGCACCATCTCTTCGGCATCGGCCACCGAGAGCGACAGTGGCTTTTCGGAGTAGACGTGCTTGCCGTGGCGAATCGCCTCCAGCGCCATCTCTTTGTGCAGGAAATTGGGCGCGCAGATATCGACCACGTCGATGTGCGGATCGCGTACCAGCTCGCGCCAGTCGCCCGTCGAACGGGCAAAGCCAAACGTCGCCGCCTGCTGCGCCGCCAGCGCCGAATTCACCTCTGCCAGCATCTCGCGCACAATCTCACCCTTCAGGGCGAACACCGTGGGTGCCTGCGCATAGGCAATCGCGTGACAACGCCCAATATATCCACTGCCAATCATACCGATTCTGACTTTGTTCATGCTGCACCTGCGGTTCACGGGGATGAGTTTCCCGGAATATATGTTTCGTTTTGGGCGGCGACAACGGAAAAATGAAATATCTGTGATCATACATGCGAGGTATCTGACAGAAGCGACAAATCAGAATGTAATTTTGCATAGCATTGGTGACATCTCTCACAATCAGGCGCAGTGCTGGCGCTAATTCGCGCCATCGCGCGGGCCCGCGTCGGGCAATTGACGCTTTATTCAGCAGTCAGAAAAAATTGTGAAAAAGAGCTTTGACAAGCCACAGCCTGCCCGATAATATGCGCCCCGTTCCAAACGATTCCTCTGTAGTTCAGTCGGTAGAACGGCGGACTGTTAATCCGTATGTCACTGGTTCGAGTCCAGTCAGAGGAGCCAGATTTAGAAAAGCCTGCTTTTAAAGCAGGCTTTTTGCTTTTCTGCGTTCTGACGTTCAGATACCGCCATACCACTCGTAACCGCGATCTTCCCAGTAGCCACCGCGTCCGCCCCACAGCTGGGCAAACGAATCCACCACTTTAATTTCCATCAGATACTTGGCGTGCTTGTAACCGAGCTGGCGCTCGACCCGGAGACGCAGCGGCGCACCGTGCGCGACCGGTAGCGGCTGATCGTTCATACGGTAGGCCAGCAGCGTTTGCGGATGCCACGCATCCTGCAGATCGATACTTTCGTAGTAGCGCCCGCTGCCGTCCAGCGTCTGCTCCAGTTCGTCGGCACACAGGAACACTACGTAGCGGGCACCTGGCCGCAGGCGCGCTGCATCCAGCACCAGTCCGAGCGGTACGCCCTGCCATTTGCCAATCGCGCTCCAGCCCTCCACGCAGTCGTGCCGGGTAATCTGCGTGCGACTGGGGAACCGCTGCAGATCGCTGAGCGATAAACTCAGCGGCTGTTGCACCAGCCCGGTGACGCGCAACCGCCAGTCGGCAAACCCGTTCGCCAGCAAACGCGCATATTCGTCGGAGTCGGGCATTTGCGTGCCGTTGGCGCGGAACAGCGGCGAAATATCGGCCTCGCTGAACTCCGGTGCCAGCCGCTGGCCGCCCAGCAGGCGCTGGCTGGCACGCGTCAGCCGCTCGGTCTGATTGAGCCAGCCGCTGACCGTGTCGTTTTGCGTCAGTTGATCGCAACCGCTCAGCAGCGCCGCGCCGGCGCCGGACAGCGCGCCCAGCAGCAGGCGGCGACGCGACAGCTCGATTTTCATGATGGGGTATCCTCTTTGTCGATCGCGTAACGTCCGGTGATCATCGAACGCAGGTTATTGAACACGCCTGACACCAGCACCATCACTACATGCACCAGCACAAACAGCACCAGCAGCGTGGCGGTGATAAAGTGCACCGTTCGCGCCGTCGGACGGCCGCCAAACAGATCGGGTAAAAACGGCAGCGCCGCATCCAGCGCTGGCGACAGGGTTAATCCACTGAGCAGCATCAGCGGCAACAGTATGAAGATCACCAGCAGATAGCTGAGTTTCTGCAACGCGTTATAGCGCCGCGCCGCTTCACCGCGGGCGAAGCGCAGCCGGGCGTGGTCGCAAATCTCCTGCCACAAATGACGCGCGCCCAGCTGCTGACGGTCGGGCAACAGATCGCGGCGAAAGTGCCGGTGCCAGAAACCGTGCAGCAGATAAATCACGCCGTTGAACAGCAGCAGCCAGGCAAAAAAGAAGTGCCAGTGGCGACCGGCTCCCAAATCCTGCCACGACGGCAGCGTCAGCCAGCCGGGGAACGCGCGCGCCGTCAGCGTGCCCTCCAGCTTCGAGACACCGAGCACGCCGGTGGTATTCAGTTGCAGCGAGCCGAGCCGGACAAATCCCTGCTGCTGACGATTGCCGATTTCAAACACCGGCTGCTCATGGTCTGCGCCATACAGGCCGACATACAGACGTGGATGCGCATTAAAGATTTGCAATCCGCTCATCAGCAGTACGGCAAAACACAGGGCGTTGACCCAGTGCGTCACGCGCACCAGCAGCGAATGACGACGGATTAGCGTTTTACTGCGGGAAGGTGAAGGCTGTTGCATCATCGAGCCCCTTACCAGCCAGGCGAGGCCTGGCTGGATCCGGATTACATCGGCGGCACTACGCCGTTTTTGCCGACAATGACATTGCCTGCGGTGAGCTTACCGTCGGCGCCCTTCTCGGCCGGAACAAACACCGTGGTGCCGGGTTTCAGGTCATCCGGGGTGGCGGCGGCCAGCGTCACCACCGGCGTACCAGCCGGAATGGCAATTTTTTTCTGATGGCCGTGATAGCTCACCGTCACTTCGCTGTTATCCACCGAGGTGACGCTATTGGCGACTGTGGCGTTGGTCATTGAGCTGCCCGGCTTCAGATCCCAGCTGAAGTTGCCCTCGCCTGCGCCTTTCAGCTGCGCCGGGAAAATCAGCACTTCGAGCGCGCCATCTCCGCCGCCCGCTTTCGGCAGTGAGGCTATGCCCACGTAATCGCCCTTTTTAATGTCGCTGATGCTGGCTTTCGCCACCGCAGACACCATCGCGCCTGGCTTCATGGCCACGCTGACCTCCGATCCTTCGCGTGACTTGATAGTGAGCTGCTGCCCGTTTACCGATTCAACAACGCCACGTACCTGCACTTTTTGCCCTGTCATCTCTGCCGCCATCGCCGGCGACAGCGTGGCGCCGGCCAGCAGTGAACCAGCAATCAGCAGTGAAAGGCGTTTGTAATGTGATAAGACCGTCATGGAGTGTTCCTTTTGATGATAAGCGCTGCCTCAGCGGCAGCCCTGTGCCAGAAATCATTCAACCTGAAGCGCAATAACATTGCGGCAAAAGGCGCTGGAAAACAAACCTACTAGTTGGTAGATTAAAAAACAAGATAATTTTTCACCCTGTACTTTGTCATGTCATTATTTTGTCTTAGCCTGAGCCTCGCGCAGATCCAGCGCCTGGGTTGAACATTGGGAGCATCAGTATGGAAATGCAGTTACGATCGGCCACGTTAGCGCTGCTGATTTGCAGCTGTTCCGCCGCTGCGGCAGAACTCAGCAGTCCTTCGCCGGGCCAGCTTATTAACACGCGTTTGTCTTACATGAAGGATGTGGCGGGTTATAAAGCGCAGCATCATCAGCCGATTGAAGATTTGGGTCAGGAGCGCAAGGTGCTGGACAAAGCCCTGGCGGAAGCGCGTCAGCTGGGTCTGGATGATGCCACGGTGCAGCCGTTTATTCAGGCACAGATGGATGTGGCGAAAGCGGTTCAGTATCGCTATCGCGCCGACTGGCTGGCAACGCCGGAGCCGCACTGGCAGCCGCGTCCGCTGGATGAGGTGCGCAAAAGCATTGGTCATTACAGCGACGCGATTCTGACGCAGCTTGCCGCGCAGTTGAAACAGGGCGCGACGCTGCAGGCACCGCAAAAGGCCGAATTTATGCGCGACATTCAGCAGCGCAACGTGTCACCGCAGGATAAAGAGTTATTGTGGCGCACGCTCAGCGCGGTGACGTTACGGCGGCCGTGATGTTGCGCGGCGAGCGTGCCGTCGATCGCAGCAGGCCTGTCATTCTGCTGCGTTTTTCCCGGTTGCCATAAATGGCGACCCTGTAAACCAGGTAACGACTTTACAGGGTGTGCAGTGATGCGCACCGCAACACCATTCTGAAACTTCGCTTTGCAACTACCCCATCCGCTCTGTGATTGCGTTCACAACTCTGCAACAGCAACTTGTATGGTAGTATTATTGCGCGTATTTTTTCGTCATTACTGTCGCGTTATTACTGGTGTGCCGCGCCTTCAGGCCACCAGCCAGGAGTGAATGATGAAAAGTGTGGTGATTGAACAACCGGGCAAACTGCTGCTGGCCGAGCGCGCGCTGCCGCAGCCCGCCGCTGATGAAGTACGGGTAAAAGTGAAATTTGCCAGCATCTGTGGCTCTGACGTGCACATCTGGCACGGTCACAATCCATTTGCCCGCTATCCGCGCGTGATCGGCCATGAGTTCTTTGGCGTGATTGACGCGGTCGGACAGGACGTTGATGCCAGCCGGCTGGGCGAGCGCGTGGCGGTCGATCCGGTGGTGAGCTGTGGCCACTGCTATCCCTGCTCCGTTGGCCGTCCTAATGTCTGTCAGTCACTGCAGGTGATTGGCGTCCACCGCGACGGCGGCTTCAGTGAGTATGCGGTGGCACCAGCCAAAAATGCCCATCGCCTGCCGGCGAGCATTCCCGACCAACTCGCCAGCCTGGTTGAGCCCTTCACCATTGCCGCGAATATCACGGCGTTCCTCAAACCGCAGCCACAGGATGTGGCGCTGATTTACGGTGCCGGTCCGATGGGGCTGACCGCCATTCAGGTGCTGAAAGGCGTGTACGGCGTACAGCAGGTGCTGGTGGTGGACCGCCTGCCAGAGCGGCTGGCGCTGGCGCAGCAAAACGGTGCCGATCGCCTGTTCAACAACAGCGAGATCCCGCTGGCGGCGCAGCTGGAAGGCGTTCAGCCGACGCTGATTATCGACGCCGCCTGCCATCCGGCGATCCTCGCCGAAGCGGCGGCGCTGGCCTCGCCGGCGGCGCGCATCGGCCTGCTCGGGTTTTCTGCTGAGCCGTGTAGCCTGACGCAGCAGGCGTTGACCAGTAAAGAGTTGTCGCTGTTTACCTCGCGCCTGAACAGCAACCGCTTCCCGCAGGTGATTGCGTGGCTGGAACAGGGACTGATCCAGCCGGAGAAACTGGTCACCCACTATTTCCCGCTGGCGCAGATCGAGCGCGCCATGACGCTGTTTGAACAAGACCCGCGCACCTGCTGCAAAGTGATCCTGCAAATGGATTGAGTGAGGCGCCACACCAGATGTCCCTGATGCCGGTGCGTACCCGCCGGCCACAACAATAATCCCCTGCATAAATCAGGCGCAGCGCCGCAGTCATCAAGGTCATCTCCCCGTGATGCTGCAGCCTGAAGAAGAACAGGGAAACGGAGTTTCTATGCTGAAGAATCTACGCTGGACCCTCGTACTGCTGCTGTTCCTGGTGTATATGATCAACTACCTCGATCGTATTGCCCTGTCGCTTACCGTGCCGCTGGTGGAAAAAGATCTGATGATCAATGCCGAGCAGTTCGGCCTGATCTTCGGCAGCTTCTTCTTCGGCTATGCGCTGTTCAACTTTATTGGCGGCCTGGCCACCGATAAATTTGGCCCGACGATTGTGCTCGGCACCGCCGTCGGCATGTGGTCACTGTTCTGCGGCATGACCGCGCTGGCGACCGGTTTCTGGTCGATGATGATTCTGCGCGTGCTGTTCGGCATGGCGGAGGGCCCGATTTGCGCCTCGGCCAACAAAGCCATCAACGGCTGGTTCCCGAAAAAGCAGGCCGCCACCGCCATGGGCCTGCTGAGTGCCGGTTCCCCGCTCGGCGGCGCGGTCGCCGGGCCGATTGTCGGCTACCTGGCGCTCTCCTTCGGCTGGCGTCCGGCGTTTGTGGTGATCTGCCTGATTGGTCTGGTGTGGATGGCGCTGTGGTTCTTCTTCGCCGCCGACAATCCGGCGCGCAGTAAGCGCGTCTCTGCGCAGGAGCGCGCGCTGGTAGAGAAACTGAAAGCGGAAGAGCCGGCAGATATCATCGACGCGGACGGCAAAGCGCACGGCATGGGCTACTATCTGCGTCAGCCGATTATCCTCGTTACCGCATTCGCCTTCTTCTGCTACAACTACATTCTGTTCTTCTTCCTGAGCTGGTTCCCGGCCTATCTGGTGCAGGCGCACGGGCTGGATATCAAAGCCATGAGCATCACGACCATGATCCCGTGGATTGTCGGCTTCGTTGGCCTGGCGCTGGGCGGCTGGATCTCCGATAAAATCTTTAATATCACCGGTAAGCTGCTGCTATCGCGCAAGATTGTGTTAGTAGTGTCGCTACTGGCGGCAGCGATATGTGTGGCGCTGGCGGGCACCATCAAAGAGGTGAATTCGGCGGTGATCATGATGTCGATCTCCATCTTCTTCCTTTACATCACCGGTGCCATTTACTGGGCGATTATTCAGGATGTGGTGCACAAAAGCCGCGTCGGCAGCATCAGCGGCTTTATCCACCTGATTGGCAGCCTGTCCGGCATTATCGGCCCGATCGTTACCGGCTTCATCGTGCAGCACACCGGCAAATTTGACAGCGCCTTTGTGCTGGCGGGCGTGGTGGCGGCCCTTGGTGCGCTGCTGGTGCTGTTTGTGATTCGCAGCCCGAAAGCCAGCGACAAACCGGTTTCCGTTTAATCGAATGACTCTGCCGGGGCGCCGCGCGCCCCGTTTGCCACAAGGATTATGCATGTTACAACCCGATCGCCTTCCCGCTGACGTACAGCGCCCCCGTTACGACCGCAGCCAGCTGAAAACCCGCATGGTGCACATCGGTTTTGGTGCCTTTCACCGCGCGCATCAGGCGCTGGCCACTGACCAACTGGCGCAGCACGGCAGCGACTGGGGCTACTGCGAAGTGAATCTCAACAGCGGCGCGCTGATCGCCGCTCTGCGCCAGCAGGATTTGCTGTACAGCGTGACCGAAATGGCCGACGACAGCCTGCACACGCGCATTGTTGGCGTAATTACCCAGGCGCTGCACGCGAAAAGTGACGGTATTGAGGCGGTGATTGAAGCGATGAGCCAGCCGGAAATCGCCATCGTGTCGATGACGGTCACGGAAAAAGGCTACTGTTCGCTGCCGTCGAGCGGCCAGCTCGACCTGACGCATCCGGACATCGTGCACGATGTGGCGCATCCTGACGCGCCGCGCTCGCTGCCCGGCGTGATCCTGGCGGCGATTGAACGCCGTCGCCAGCGCGATCTGCCGCCGTTTAGCGTGATGTCGTGTGACAACATGCCGGAGAACGGCCACGTTACGCGCAATGTGATTACCCAGCTGGCGCAGCGTCGCAGCCCGGCGCTGGCGGATTACATTCAGACCCACCTCACCTTTCCCTCAACCATGGTGGATCGCATCGTACCGGCGATGACCGATGAGGCTTTCGCGACGCTGGAAGCGCGGCTGGGCAGTCGCGATCCGGTGGCGGTAGAAGCCGAACCTTTTTTCCAGTGGGTGATTGAAGATAACTTCGTCAGCGGCCGCCCGGCGTGGGAACAGGCCGGTGCGGAGCTGGTGCGTGATGTGCTGCCGTACGAAGAGATGAAGCTGCGCATGCTCAACGGCAGCCACTCGTTCCTGGCTTATCTCGGCTACCTGGCCGGGTATCAGCACATCAGCGATTGCATGGCCGATGCCAATTTTCGTCAGGCGGCGCGCGCGCTGATGCTGCAGGATCAGGCACCCACGCTGCGCACGCAGGATGTTGATTTGGTCGCCTATGCCGACTCGCTGATCGCCCGTTACGAAAACCGGGCGATTAAACATCGCACTTATCAAATCGCCACCGACGGCACGCAGAAGCTGCCACAGCGCCTGCTGGATAGCGTGCGCTGGCATCTGCGTAACGGGACGGCCTGTGATTATCTGCTGCTGGGCGTAGCAGGCTGGATGCGCTATATCAGCGGCGTCGATGAGCAGGGCGCGGCGATTGAGATTCGCGATCCGCTCAGCGCGCAGCTGGCCAGCATTGTTGCCAATAGCGAGGATGGCCCGCAGCGCGTTGAGGCCTTACTGCGCCTGCAGGCAGTGTTCGGCGACGACTTACGTTATCACACGGTGTTTGTTACGCGGCTTACCGAGCTGTATCAGCAGCTGCGGCTTACCGGTGCACGCGCCACGGTGCAGGCGCTGGTCACAGAAGGCTAAGCCGCCTGCACAAATGTGTAGCGCAGACGCAGCGTGCTGATTAGACTGACGCTTTCTCATCGGGCTGGCGGCGGCCAGCCGTAATACGGATATTGCTGCATGTCGATTGCCTATACCATAACCACCAGCGAACCGGTAAATCAGCAAATTTATCGCTATCTGCGGAAGGATATCGTGACCTGCGTGATCCATCCGGGCTCGCTGCTGTCGGAGAAAGAAGTGTCGGCGCGCTTCAACGTGTCGCGGCAGCCGGTGCGGGAAGCCTTTATCAAACTGGCGGAAGCCGGCCTGGTGCAGGTTCTGCCGCAGCGCGGCACCTTCGTGCGCAAAATCTCCGCCCAGCGCGTGGCCGACGGCCGTTTCATCCGTGAAGCGGTGGAGATCGCCGTGGTTCGTCGCGCCGCGCTGGAGATCGCTGCCACCGGACTGATGGCGCTGGAACACAATCTGCAGCTGCAGCGACTGGCAGCGGAACGCCACGACAGCCAGGCGTTTCTGGCGCTCGACGATGAGTTTCACCGGTTGATTGCCGAAGGCATTGACTGCCTGCTGGCGTGGGAGACGGTGGAGAACATTAAAGCGACGATGGACCGCGTGCGCTTTCTGACGCTGAGCGAAGTGTCGCCGCCGGAGAGCCTGATTCAGCAGCACGAAGAGATTTTTGCCGCGCTGAAAGCGCAAGATGCCGATGCGGCGGAGAAGGCGATGCGGCGACATCTACAGGAGATGATTCTGACCATCACGCCGATTGCCGAGCGCAACAGCGAATGGTTTGAAGGGCCGTAGTGCTGTGGGGTGAGCTTGCGGTGGGGTGCGGTGCGGTTTGATGCGGTGCGGTGTGATGCCCTCACCCCGGCCCTCTCCCACCGGGAGAGGGAGCTGTTCCAGCTAGTCTTCAATAATTAACTCTGAAAAACCGCACATTTCTGTCCCCTCTCCCGCTGGCGGGAGAGGGTTAGGGTGAGGGTAAGGGTGAGGGGGAAAAAGCCCCTCACACCATCAGGCAATCGTCACATCCTTCGCCAGATACACATCCTGCACCGCATTAATCAGCGCCACGCCCTCTTTCAGCGACTTCTTAAACGCCTTGCGCCCGAGAATCAGCCCCATGCCGCCGGCGCGTTTATTGATCACTGCCGTACGCACCGACTCTGCCACATCGGTCGCACCGGCTGAAGCACCGCCGGAGTTAATCAGCCCGGCGCGGCCCATATAGCAGTTGGCCAGCTGGTAGCGCACCAGATCGATCGGATTCTCACTGGTCAGCTTGCTGTACACGCGCTCATCGGTGTGACCAAACTTCACCGCGTTATAACCGCCGTTATTCTCCGCCATTTTCTGCTTCACAATGTCGGCACCAATGGTGGCCGCCAGATGGTTAGCCTGACCGGTTAAATCGGCGCTGGCGTGATAATCCACCCCATCCTTCTTGAAATCGTTGTTGCGCAGATAAGCCCACAGCACCGTCACCATGCCCAACTCGTGCGCGCGCTCGAAGGCCGCTGCAATTTCCTCGATCTGCCGGCGCGACTGCTCAGAACCAAAATAGATGGTGGCGCCGACCGCAACCGCGCCCATGTTGAACGCCTGTTCAACGCTGGCGTACAGCGTCTGGTCATACTGCGTGGGATAGCTCAGGGTTTCGTTATGGTTCAGCTTGACCATAAACGGGATACGGTGTGCGTAGCGACGTGACACGGAGGCCAGCACGCCATAGGTCGACGCCACACAGTTACAGCCGGCTTCAATCGCCAGCTCGACGATATTCTTCGGGTCGAAATAGGCCGGATTGGCGGCGAACGAGGCGCCGGCAGAGTGTTCCACGCCCTGATCCACCGGCAGAATCGACAGATAGCCGGTACCCGCCAGACGGCCGGTGTTGTAGAGCGTCTGCATATTGCGCAGTACCGCAGGAGAACGATTGTTATCAATCATCACGCGATCGACATAATCCGCGCCCGGCAAATAAAGGCTATCCGCTGGAATGGTCATGCAGCGATGTTGAAGAAGCGTATCCGCTTCTTTACCCAATAACTGTACGATGTCCGTCATATTCGCTCCTGATAAATGGCTGGAAAAGAACCGGCACCTGCCGATTCGCCCCCACAGCCTGGACCGAAACGCGCCAGGCTGGCAAATTGCTGACTCCATTTTTCAGACGGATACGCAGTGAAAAAACGGCAATCTGGCGTTACGCCCTACCACCACTGATGGAAATGATGCACCGGCCCAATGCCGTGACCGACCTCCAGCGAATCGGCGTGCAGCAGCGCCTGCTGCAGCCAGGCCTTGGCCTCCGCTACGGTGCCCGCCCAGTCCGCATGGCGCGGTCGCAATGCCGCCAGCGCCGCCGACAGCGTGCAGCCGGTGCCGTGCGTATGACGGGTGTTAACGCGCGGTGCGGTAAAGCGCTGGCGGCCGGCGCGGGTGATCAGCCAGTCCGGGCTTTCCACATCGCTGAGATGACCGCCCTTCATCAGCACCGCTTCGCAGCCCAGTTCCAGCAGCGCATCGCCCTGCTGCAGCATACTCGCCTCGTCCTGCGCCATGCGGCAACCCAGCAGTGCCGCGGCTTCCGGCAGATTGGGCGTGATCAGCGATACCTGCGGCAGCAGCCGTTCACGAATGCTGGCTACCGCATCGGGCGACAGCAGCGCATCGCCGCTTTTGGCAATCATCACCGTATCCAGCACCACAAACGGCAGGCTGGCGCGTTTCAGCTTCTCTGCCACCACCTCAACGATCGCCGTCTCCGCCAGCATACCGATTTTCGCGGCGTCAATGCGCACGTCGTCCAGCACCGAGTCGAGCTGCGCCGCGACAAATGCCGGTTCGATGCGATACACCGACTGCACGCCGCGGGTGTTCTGTGCCACCAGCGCGGTAATCACGCTGGTACCGTACGCGCCGAGCGCGGAGAAGGCTTTCAGATCCGCCTGGATGCCCGCACCGCCGCTGGGATCGGTGCCGGCAATGGTCAATGCATTGATGCGTTTCATGCCGCCACCTCCAGCGTCCACAGCGCATCGAGAAAAGCGGCGACGAAGCTGCCGGGCCCTGCCACGCCGCGCGCGGCCTGCTCTCCCGCCAGTGACATTACGCGGCAGGCCGCTGCCACGTGCTGGATGCGCTCGCCCGGCAGGCTGCTGCACGCCGCGACGACGGCGGATAGCGCACAACCGGTGCCGACCACGCGCGTCATCAGCGGGCTGCCGCCGGGAATTGCCAGCGTCTGGCGGCCATCGGTGACGTAATCGACTTCGCCGGTTACCGCGACGATAGTCGTGCAGCGTTGCGCCAGCTGCTGCGCGGCGTTCAGTGCGGCATCGGCCTGATGCACGCTATCCACGCCGCGTCCGCCCGTGGCCTGGTGGGCTAAGGCGAGAATCTCTGAAGCGTTGCCGCGAATGGCCGCCGGTCGCAGGCTCAGCAGTTGCTGACAGAATTCCGTACGCAGGGTTAGCGCGCCTACCGCCACCGGATCGAGCGTCCATGGTGTGCCGGCCTGGTTAGCGGCCTGTACCGCCGCCAGCATCGCATCGCGGCGCTCACGGGTTAACGTACCGACGTTGATCAGCAGCGCATCGGCAAAACCGGCAAACTGCGCCGCTTCATCGCCATCAATCACCATCGCGGGCGAAGCCTGCAGTGCCAGCAGCACGTTGGCGGTAAAGGTTTGCACCACGTCGTTGGTCATACAGTGCACCAGCGGTGCCTGCTGCCGCAGCAGTTGCAGAGAGTGCGCGAGTTGCGCCGGGGAAAGAGGGTCAGGCTGTGTCATAAGGCTCCCAACCGGCAATCAGGAAGGCGAATGCGGTCAGGCATCTGACTTCCCTACGCTGGCATTATCCAGATCAGGTATTACGGGTATTTCTCAGCCTTCACAAAGAAGGGCACCCCGAGTCATGCACGTCCGTGTCAGACGTGCCTTCACAGCATAAAGGGTCAGCTTAAAGTTGTAAATCCTGCGGCAGGTGCACTTTTTTTGTCGGACAACGATGAGCAAAAATACGTGCGCCATCAATTTTCATGATTTTTTGATCATCAGGAAAATATAAACAAATCGACGGAGATCAATTTTCCCAAAAGCCCTAAAATTCATCAGGATAGTTAATTTAATCTGCCGGGGCAGTAGGCGGGAAATAAACAGAAGAAAGCGCGCAACTTGATTAATATCAAACCGGCCGGCGGCATAACGCGGCCTAATTCCCTTCCGGATTTGAAGACCGCTGTTTCACCTTCACCCGGAATCGCTAATGACTTTATTCAGTTTTCTTCCGCACGCGCACCACTGGCACAATATCACCATTTCCCGTCAAGGCGCCGTTTCCCCCGGCGGCCGTTACCGGTACTCCACGTACCTCGAAGCCGAATGCAAACGCTGCGGCGAGCGCATCCATAAAATTTATTATCGCGATATCAGCGATGAACAGGCGCGTCGCTGGCTGGGATAAAAAAAAGCCCCGCAACACAGGTTGCAGGGCGCTTGCGTGGCTATCGCAAAACTTATTCAGCCGGTTTGGTGCGGATCAGGTAATCAAACGCGCTCAGTGATGCTTTAGCCCCTTCCCCGCTGGCAATGATGATCTGCTTGTACGGCACCGTGGTGCAGTCGCCGGCGGCAAATACGCCTTTCAGGCTGGTTTCGCCTTTGGCGTCGATCAGGATCTCGCCCATGCGGTTGCGCTCTACCGCGCCTTCCAGCCAGTTGGTGTTAGGCAGCAGGCCAATCTGTACGAAAATACCGCTCAGCGCCAGTTCGTGGCTGGTCTGGTTATTGCGGTCGATGTAGGTCAGACCGGTAACTTTACTGCCGTCGCCTTTTACTTCGGTGGTCTGCGCGTTGAGGATCACATCGACGTTTTTCAGGCTGCGCAGTTTATCCTGCAGCACTTTATCGGCGCGCATTTCGCTGGCGAACTCCAGCAGCGTAACGTGCTCGACAATACCGGCCAGATCGATGGCCGCTTCAACGCCGGAGTTACCGCCACCGATCACCGCCGTGCGTTTGCCTTTAAACAGCGGGCCGTCACAGTGCGGGCAGTAGGTTACACCTTTGGTGCGATACTGCTCTTCGCCCGGAACGCCCATGTTGCGCCAGCGTGCGCCGGTAGCAATGATGATGCTGCGTGATTTCAGCACCGCGCCGGAAGCGGTTTCGATGGCGTGCAGGCCGCCCTCTTTGGCTGCCGGAATCAGCTTGATGGCGCTCTGGGTGTCGATCACGTCAACGTCATAGTCATCAACGTGCGCACGCAGAGAACCGGCGAGCTTCGCCCCTTCGGTTTTCGGCACGGAGATGTAGTTTTCAATGTCAACGGTGTCCAGCACCTGGCCGCCAAAGCGCTCGCCCATCAGGCCGGTGCGGATGCCTTTACGCGCCGAGTAGATGGCCGCCGCAGCGCCCGCCGGGCCGCTGCCGACGATCAGCACTTCATAGGCGTCACGCTTGTTCAGCTCTTCAGCCGCACGCTTATCCGCGTTGGTGTCTACCTTACCGACGATTTCTGCCAGGCTCATGCGACCCTGACCGAACTCTTTGCCGTTGAGGTAAACCGCCGGCACGCCCATGACGTTGCGTTCGGTGATCTCGTTCTGGAACATGCCACCGTCGATGGCGGTATGACGGATGCGTGGATTGAGCACCGCCATCAGGTTCAGCGCCTGTACCACGTCCGGACAGTTGTGGCACGACAGAGAGTAATAGGTTTCGAAATGCAGGTCGCTGTCCAGCGCAACAACCTGATCCAGCAGGCTCTGCGCCTCTTTCGACGGATGTCCACCGGTCTGCAGCAGAGCCAGCACCAGTGAAGTAAATTCGTGGCCCATTGGCGAACCGGCAAAGCGCGGACCGCTGTGGCTGCCTGGGTTAGTAATCAGGAATGATGGTTTACGTACCGGTTGATCGTTCTCTTCACGGAAGCTGACTTTATCAGACAGACTCGCGATATCGGTCAACAGAGTACGGATCTCTGCGGATTTTGCGCCATCGTCCAGTGTGGCAATCAACTCAACCGGTTTCGTTAGTTTCTCAAGGTAGGCCTTGAGCTGGGTTTTTAAATTGGTGTCGAGCATAGTGAGTTCCTGTGAAGAAAATCGGGTGCCGCAGCACCCGATGGAAGAAAGATCAAAGGGCGTAGGTGACTTAGATTTTGCCAACCAGGTCCAGTGATGGAGCCAGCGTTGCGTCGCCTTCTTTCCATTTAGCCGGGCAAACTTCACCTGGGTGAGAAGCCACGTACTGAGCCGCTTTCACTTTACGCAGCAGGTCAGACGCGTCACGGCCGATGCCTTCTGCAGTGATTTCGATGGCCTGGATGATGCCTTCCGGGTCAACGATGAAAGTACCGCGGTCAGCCAGACCTTCTGCTTCACGCATGATTTCGAAGTTACGGGTCAGAGCACCGGTCGGGTCGCCGATCATCGCGTACTGGATTTTCGCGATGGTGTCTGAAGAACCGTGCCAGGCTTTGTGGGTAAAGTGCGTGTCAGTTGAAACGGAGTAGATGTCTACGCCCAGTTTCTGGAACTCTTCGTAGTGGTCTGCCACGTCACCCAGTTCAGTCGGGCATACAAAGGTGAAGTCAGCCGGGTAGAAGAAGAAAACACTCCATTTACCTTCAACGTCTTTCTCGGTTACGTCGATGAATTCGCCGTTTTTGAATGCAGCGTTTTTGAACGGTTTGATTTTGGTATTGATGATAGACATGGGTGACCTCCGTTAAAAAGATGTGATGCAGGCTACATAATTTTCGGGCCAACTTCTAATATGCAGACGTTATCAATCAGATAATCAAAAGCTATCAAAGTGCCGACGCCAGATTTGATGCGGCTTGCCGCGGCATTCTACACAGAAAAGCCGCAGAGTTAACAGGCTTTATCTTTGCGCACGGCAACTGCTATTTTTTTATAAACATTCAATCATCTTTGCTGCACGATTTTACTGCGTGCACAACTCCGCTACAAAACGTGCCCGCTTACTCGTCATGGAGTCTGGAAGTGAAAATTCGTCTTTTTGAAGAAGCCGACCGCCCTTTCTTACGCACACTGTATCTCGCGGCGCGCCGTCATAACTGGACATGGCTGGCCGGCGACGACTGGCAGCTGGAAGATTTCGACGCGATTATTCCCGGTGAAACGGTACTGGTGGCGGAGATCGACGGCCACCGCGCAGGGTTTGCCGGCGTGATGGATAACGATAATTTTTTGCACAGTTTGTATGTTGATCCGGCCTTTCAGGGCCAGGGCGTCGGCAGTGCGCTGCTGAACGCGGTGCAGCAGCGTTTTACCTCCACCGGCGCGCTGAAATGTCTGCTCCAGAACGAAGCGGCGCTGCAGTTTTATCAGCAGCACGGCTGGCAGCGCGAAGCGCTGGGAGAGAGCGAACAGGGCCAGTACGTGTTGATGCACCTGCCGCTGGCGTCACGCACCAGCGGCAGCTAAGGCTTAAACCGCGCGGAAGGCGATGTCGCCCGGAATCACCTCACCCTGCCAGTAAAGCTGGGCGGCAACCCGGCCCGCAAGTTCACGATACAGCGCGGTGAATTCACTCTCCGGACGGCGAATCACAGTCGGTTCACCATCGTCGAGATCTTCGCGCAGATTAATGTGCAGCGGCAGCTGAGCCAGCAGGCGGGTGTGATAATCCTCAGCCAGCTTCTGCGCACCGCCGGTACCAAAAATCGGCTCGTGATGGCCGCATTCGCTGCAGATGTGCATGCTCATGTTTTCCACCACGCCCAGCACCGGCACGCTGACTTTTTCGAACATCACCATGCCCTTGCGCGCATCAATCAGCGCAATGTCCTGCGGCGTGGTCACCACCAGCGCGCCGGTCACCGGCACGTTCTGCGCCAGCGTCAGCTGAATGTCACCGGTGCCCGGCGGCATATCCAGAATCAGGTAATCGAGATCCGGCCACAGCGTTTCATTCAGCAGCTGCATCAGCGCCTTGCTGGCCATCGGTCCGCGCCACACCATGGCGTTATCGTCGGTCACCAGATAGCCGATAGAGTTGGTTGCCAGGCCGTGCGCCATGATCGGTGCCATGTGCGTGCCATCCGGCGAGGTGGGGCGCTGCTTTTCGGTGCCGAGCATGTCCGGGATCGACGGGCCGTAAATATCCGCATCGAGAATACCGACGCGCGCGCCTTCGGCCGCCAGCGCCAGCGCCATATTCACGGCGGTGCTGGATTTGCCCACGCCACCTTTACCGGAGCTGACGGCGACGATGTTTTTCACGCCGTTGACGCCCGGCTGATTTTTCACGCGTTTCAGGGTGGCGATGTCATGACGCAGCCGCCAGTCGATGGCGCGCGTGTTGGTCAGGCGCAGCAGTTCCGCGCTGGTCTGGGCTTTCAGCGCCTCAAACGCGCTGGCCCAGGCAAATGGCATCACCAGTTCAATGTGCAGCTTGTCGTCGAGCAGCGCCACGTGGCGTAGCGCTTTGAGGGTAGTCAGATTGTGTTGCAGCGTCGGATGCTCAAACTCGCTCAGCACGCCGATAACCACGGCGCGCAATGCTTCAGGTGAATGATGGTCCCGGGATTGTGCGGTCATCCCAACTCCTTATTTAGTCATGACGCCAGACGATGGCGGTGTGCCATCAATCATATCAGATAGGCGCTAAAAGTGACGTGGCCGAGCTGCTGTGTTTACGCCAGAGGGTGCTTCGGTTAACATCTAAGCCCGATTTTTTATTCACGGAATGCTACGCAAATTATGACTCAAGTCGCTAAAAAACTACTGGTAACGTGCGCCCTGCCGTACGCAAACGGCTCTATCCACTTAGGTCACATGCTTGAACACATTCAGGCTGACGTGTGGGTCCGTTACCAGCGAATGCGTGGCAATCAGGTGTTCTTCATCTGTGCGGACGACGCCCACGGCACGCCGATCATGCTGAAAGCCCAGCAGCTGGGTATCGCGCCGGAGCAGATGATTGCGGAAATGAAGCAGGAGCATGAGACCGATTTCGCGGGTTTCAACATCAGCTATGACAATTATCACTCCACGCACGGCGACGAAAACCGCCAGCTGTCTGAGCTGATTTACACGCGCCTGAAAGAGAACGGTTTCATTAAAAACCGCACCATTTCGCAGCTGTACGATCCGGAAAAAGGCATGTTCCTGCCTGACCGCTTCGTCAAAGGCACCTGTCCGAAATGTAAATCGCCCGATCAGTACGGCGATAACTGCGAAGTGTGCGGCGCGACTTACAGCCCGACCGAGCTGATTGAGCCGAAATCGGTGGTGTCAGGTGCGACGCCGGTGATGCGCGATTCTGAACACTTCTTCTTCGATCTGCCGTCCTTCAGCGCGATGCTGCAGGCGTGGACGCGCTCCGGCGCGCTGCAGGAGCAGGTGGCGAACAAGATGCAGGAGTGGTTTGAAGCCGGTTTGCAACAGTGGGATATCTCCCGCGATGCGCCGTACTTCGGCTTCGAGATCCCTGGCGCGCCGGGCAAATACTTCTACGTCTGGCTGGATGCGCCAATCGGCTATATGGGGTCGTTCAAGAACCTGTGCGACAAACGCGGCGACATCGATTTCGACGAGTTCTGGAAGAAAGATTCCAGCACCGAGCTGTATCACTTCATCGGCAAAGACATCGTCTATTTCCACAGCCTGTTCTGGCCAGCGATGCTGGAAGGCAGCAATTTCCGCAAGCCAACCAACCTGTTTGTGCATGGTTATGTCACGGTGAACGGCGCGAAGATGTCGAAATCGCGCGGCACCTTCATCAAAGCCAGCACCTGGCTGCAGCACCTCGATGCCGACAGCCTGCGCTACTACTACGCGGCCAAGCTCTCTTCGCGCATCGACGATATTGACCTCAATCTGGAAGATTTCGTCCAGCGCGTGAACGCTGACATCGTTAATAAGGTGGTGAACCTCGCCTCGCGCAACGCCGGCTTTATCACCAAACGCTTTAACGGCCAGCTGGCAAGCGAACTGGCGGATCCGGCGCTGTATCAGACCTTTGTTGATGCGTCAGAGAAGATTGGTGAAGCCTGGGCCAGCCGCGAATACAACCGTGCGATCCGCGAGATCATGGCGCTGGCCGATCTGGCCAACCGCTACGTTGACGAGCAGGCACCGTGGGTGGTGGCGAAACAGGAAGGCCGTGATGCCGACCTGCAGGCGATTTGCTCGATGGGCATCAACCTGTTCCGCGTGCTGATGACCTGGCTGAAGCCGGTACTGCCGTCGCTGAGCGAGCGCACAGAAGCCTTCCTGCAAAGCGAACTGAGCTGGGATGGCATTGCGCAGCCGCTGCTCAACCACAGCGTAGCGCCGTTTAAAGCGCTGTATGGTCGTATTGAGATGGCAAAAGTGGAGGCGCTGATTGCGGCTTCGAAAGAGGACGCAGCGGCGGCGAACCAGCCAGCGGCAAGCGGTCCACTGGCCGATGCACCGATTGGCGAGACCATCACCATTGATGACTTCGCCAAAGTCGACATGCGTGTGGCGCTGATCGAGCAGGCTGAGCTGGTAGAAGGTTCCGATAAGCTACTGCGTCTGCAGCTGGATCTGGGTGGCGAGAAGCGCCAGATTTTCTCCGGCATTCGCGCCGCTTATCCGGATCCGTCGGTGCTGGTGGGCAAGATGACCATCATCGTCGCCAACCTGGCGCCGCGCAAAATGCGTTTCGGCGTGTCCGAAGGCATGGTGCTGTCTGCCGGGCCTGGCGGCAAAGACCTGTTTGTGCTGTCAGTGGATAGCGGCGCGCAGCCGGGTATGCCGGTGAAGTAAGGGTTGGTGCGCGCTGGCCCTCACCCTAACCCTCTCCCGCCTGCGGGAGAGGGAACCGCTGAGTGCGGGGTTTGGGTTCAGAGCCAGGCCTGCACCTCGTTCGATTGCCTCCCTCTCCCGCTTTTGCCGGTGGGACCGAACAGCGCACGTTGTTACCCAGGTATCAAACCTGCACATAGCAAAACCCCGCACAAGACTACCCCCTCTCCCGCCTGCGGGAGAGGGCTGGGGTGAGGGGAAAACCGCACCGCGCTCATCGCGCCAGCATCAGACAGCGATAAATCTCCGCCATCACCACCTCAAACTCATTAAACACCTGATGATTCCAGAAGCGCAGCTTTGTGCTGACAGTGAATAGCGGTGCCCAGCCGACTATGCCGGTGTAATAACGGTTGGTGCGCGCTGGCCCTCACCCTAACCCTCTCCCGCCTGCGGGAGAGGGAACCGCTGAGTGCGGGGTTTGGGTTCAGAGTCAGGCCTGCACATAGCAAAACCCCGCATAAGACTACCCCCTCTCCCGCCTGCGGGAGAGGGCTGGGGTGAGGGGAAAACCGCACCGCGCTCATCGCGCTAACATCAGGCAGCGATAAATCTCCGCCATCACCGCCTCAAACTCATTAAACACCTGATGATTCCAGAAGCGAATTACGCGCCAGCCGCAGCGCTGTAAATACGCCGTGCGTCGGGCATCGTAAGCCTGATCTTCAGGCGCATTGTGCTGTCCACCATCCAGTTCCACGATTAGCGATCGCTCAACGCAGGCAAAATCAACGATATACCCTCCAACTGGATGCTGGCGGCGAAACTTCGCGCCACACACATTTCGGTTGCGTAAATAACGCCATAGTTTTTGCTCCGCTTGCGGCATCGCCTTTCGCAGCGCGCGCTGAGGTTGCACGGTGTGGTTCATCGCTGCTCCTTCGCTCTGCGCACCAGCTTACGCCGCTTTACTCAGCTTCAAAGCAAAGGTGTTGAAATCCTGAATCTGCATTCCAGTGTGATCGCTAGCACGCTAAGCGCTTAATGCGTATGATGAAGCGCCACGAAAACAGGAGCCTGACATGCCCACCGTGCTATCTGCCTGCTGGCGCTATCTGCGCGCCTTTGCCATCGTCTATGCCGCGCTGTACGCCGGCAACGGCCTTGCCGCCCTGCTGCCATTTACCATTCCCGGCAGCATCCTTGGCATGCTGTTGCTGTTTGCCCTGCTGGCGCTGCAGATTATCCCGGTAACGTGGGTGAAACTCGGCTGTCAGCTGTTGATCCGCTACATGGCGCTGCTGTTTGTACCGATCAGCGTTGGCGTGATGGGCTACACCGATATCCTCAGCGCACAGTTTGGCCCGATTGTCGTCTCCTGCATGGTCAGCACCCTGCTGGTATTACTGATTGTCGGCCTGAGCGCCGAGCGCCTGCAGCGTCCGAAGGAGTCTGGCCATGAGTGACGCCTGGTGGTCACTGCCACTTACCGTAGTGGCGTATCTGCTGGCACGCCGTCTGGCAGCCAGAATCAACCTCTCTATCGTCAATCCGCTGCTGGTAGCCATGGCGATCATTATTCCACTGCTACTGCTGACGCACCTGCCCTACGCGCGCTATTTCGCCGGCAGCGCGCTGCTTAATCAGCTGCTGCAGCCCGCCGTGGTGGCGCTGGCGCTGCCGCTGTATGAGCAGATGCACCAGATTCGCGCGCGCTGGAAAACCATCATTAGCGTCTGTTTTATCGGTAGCATTACCGCCATGGTGTCCGGCACGGCGATCGCGCTGTGGATGGGGGCGACGCCGGAAATCGCAGCCACCATCCTGCCGAAGTCAGTGACCACGCCCATCGCCATGGCAGTGTCGGGCTCGCTACACGGTATTCCGGCCATCAGCGCCATTTGCGTGTTGATTGCTGGCGTGCTGGGCGCGGTGTTTGGTCACATGCTGCTGAATCTGTTTAAAGTGCGCAGCAAGTCATCACGCGGGCTGGCGATTGGCAACGCGTCACATGCGCTCGGCACCGCGCGCGCCGCGGAGATTGACTATCAGGAAGGCGCCTTCAGCTCACTGGCGCTGGTAATCTGCGGCATCATCACCTCGTTACTGGCGCCTTTCATTTTTCCTTTGCTGATGCGCTTACTGGGGTAAAACTTGCGAGAGATCTCGCAAAGTTGAAACAAGCCAATCAGCTTGCATTGTCATAGCGACATGGATCACATATAAACCTTGAGGCGGCGCTTCGCCACTGACGAGTTAATGAGGCCATAACATCATGCATGCACGATTCACTTCCGCTTTCTCTGCCCTGCCCGCTACGCTGCAGAGCGCGCTTCAGCCGCTGCTGGACGCCGCTGATTTTCACGGCGTGCTGCGACCGCAGGAGGTGACTCAGCTGCAACAGGCAACCGGTCTGGATGATGATGCGCTGGCACTCGCACTGCTGCCGATTGCCGCCTGTTGTGCCGTGGCACCGGTTTCGCACTTTAACGTGGGCGCTATTGCGCGCGGCATCACTGGCCACTGGTACTTTGGTGCCAACATGGAGTTTTTACATGCGCCGCTGCAGCAAACGGTCCACGCCGAGCAGAGCGCAGTCACGCATGCCTGGCTGCGGGGCGAAGCGCAGCTGGCGACCATTACCGTCAACTACACGCCGTGCGGGCACTGCCGCCAGTTTATGAATGAACTGAATAGCGGTACGGCGATTCGCATCAGCCTGCCGGGCCGCGCGGTCAGCACGCTGGCCGACTATTTACCGGACGCCTTTGGCCCGGCCGATCTCAATATCAGCGAACGGCTGCTTACCCCCGTCGACCACGGTTTCCTGCCGCAGGGCGATGTGCTGCAGCAGGCCGCGATTGATGCCGCCAGCCACAGCCATGCACCGTACAGCCAGAGTTATAGCGGCGTGGCGGTGCAGAGCCGCAGCGGCCAGATTTACACCGGGCGCTATGCCGAAAATGCCGCCTTTAACCCGAGCCTGCCGCCATTACAGGCCGCGTTGATTCTGATGAATATGCACAACGAAGCGCTGGAGGAGATTCAGCAGGCAGTGCTGGCAGAAAGCGCCGACGCCACGCTGAGCCAGTTTGATGCCACCCGCACCACCCTCGCCGCGCTCGGCTGCAGCAATTTCTCGGTTACTTTAGTTTCGAAACCAACAGTTTAGTGATCCTTTTACCGCTTTTGTGACCTTCTATTAACAAAAGCTGTACATCTGCAGGAATTTTCATAGGATCGGGCGCCAGAACTTCACAATAAACGGGTCTGGCGTTACCTTCTTGCTGGCGACACGTCAGAAAACACTGCAACCGGAGCAAACACTGCATGGAACTCGAGTACGAAAGTAAACGTCCGCTGTATATTCCTTACGCGGGTCCGATCCTGCTGGAATTTCCGCTGTTGAACAAAGGCAGCGCCTTCTCGCTGGAAGAACGTAACGAATTTAACCTCAATGGCCTGCTGCCAGACGCCGTAGAAACCATCGAAGAGCAGGCCGAGCGCGCCTGGCGTCAGTTCCTGGACTTCAAAAACAATAACGACAAGCACGTCTACCTGCGCAACATCCAGGACACCAACGAAACGCTATTCTATCGCTTGCTGGACAACCACCTGGAAGAGATGATGCCGATCATCTACACCCCAACGGTTGGCGCGGCCTGCGAGCACTTCTCAGAAATTTACCGTCGCGCGCGCGGGGTGTTTATCTCCTATAACAACCGCGACCGCATTGAAGACATGCTGCAAAACGCCACCAAGCAGAATGTCAAAGTTATCGTGGTCACCGACGGCGAGCGTATTCTCGGCCTCGGCGATCTGGGCATCGGCGGCATGGGCATTCCTATCGGTAAGCTGTCGCTGTACACCGCGTGTGGTGGCATCAGCCCGGCCTACACCCTGCCGGTGGTGCTGGATGTCGGCACCAATAATCAGCAACTGCTGAACGATCCGCTCTACATGGGCTGGCGCCATCCGCGCATCACCGGCGAAGAGTACGAAGCCTTCGTTGATGAATTCATTCAGGCGGTGAAGCGCCGCTGGCCAAACGTGCTGCTGCAGTTTGAAGATTTCGCGCAGAAAAACGCCATGCCGCTGCTGGAGCGTTACCGCGATGAGATCTGCTGCTTCAATGACGATATTCAGGGCACGGCCGCTGTCACGGTGGGCACGCTGATCGCCGCCAGCCGCGCTGCAGGCAGCCGTCTGTGCGAGCAGAAAGTGGTGTTCCTCGGTGCCGGTTCCGCCGGCTGCGGTATTGCCGAGCAGATCGTCGCACAGATGAAATCCGAAGGCCTGAGCGATGATGAAGCGCGCGCGCGCGTGATGATGGTAGACCGTTTCGGCCTGCTCACTGACAAATTGCCTAACCTGCTCGATTTCCAGAGCAAGCTGGTGCAGAAGAGCGACAATCTGAAAGACTGGGACGTGACCAGCGATTCGATTTCACTGCTCGACGTGGTGCGCAATGCCCGGCCGGATATCCTGATCGGCGTTTCCGGCCAGCCGGGACTGTTCACCGAAGAGATCATTCGCGAGATGCACAAGCACTGCAAACGCCCGATCGTGATGCCGCTCTCGAACCCGACCTCACGCGTGGAAGCAACGCCGGCAGATATCATCGCCTGGACCGACGGTGACGCGCTGGTCGCCACCGGCAGCCCGTTTGCACCGGTCACCTGGAAAGGCAAAACCTACCCGATTGCCCAGTGCAACAACTCCTATATCTTCCCGGGTATCGGTCTCGGCGTGATCGCTGCCGGTGCCACCCGCGTAACGGACTCGATGCTGATGACCGCCAGCCGCGCGCTGGCTGACTGCTCACCGCTGGTTAACGACGGTGAAGGTCCGGTGCTGCCTGAGATTAAGGACATCCAGGGCGTCTCCAAAGTGATCGCCATGGAAGTGGGCAAAGCGGCGCAGCTGGCGGGCGTGGCGGTGGTTACCTCCGAGGACGTACTGTCGAAAGCCATCAACAACAACTTCTGGCTGCCGCAGTATCGTTACTATCGACGTACCTCGATTTAATTGCAGACCGACGCTGCCGCACGCTTCAGGTGCGGCAGCGCTTAAAAAAACGCCAGCCGACCGGCGCGAACTTGCTTAGCCGTGCCGCCTCAAGTAGCCTTGACCCATCTGAATTTTCGTCAACCGAGTGCCCGTGCGCATATTTAAACGCGTTTTCTTTGGTCTGTTTATCATCATCTTACTGGTGATGGCGACCGCGCTCGGCCTCGATCGCTGGATTAGCTGGCGAACCGCGCCGTTTATTTATGAAGATGTCGCTTCGCTGCCGCATCGTCAGGTCGGCGTGGTGCTGGGCACCGCCAAGTATTACCGCACCGGCGTCATCAATCAGTACTACCTGTATCGCATTCAGGGCGCGCTCAACGCTTACAACAGCGGCAAGGTGAATTATCTGCTGCTGAGCGGCGATAATGCGCTGCAGAGCTACAACGAACCGATGACCATGCGACGCGATTTGATCAAAGCCGGCGTCGATCCCTCAGACATCGTGCTGGATTATGCCGGTTTCCGTACGCTGGATTCGATTGTGCGCACACGCAAAGTCTTCGACACCAACGACTTCATCATCATTACCCAGCGCTTCCACTGCGAACGCGCACTGTATATCGCCCAGCATCTGGGCATTCAGGCGCAGTGCTACGCCGTGCCGTCGCCCAAGAATATGCTGTCGGTGCGGTTCCGCGAGGTGGGTGCGCGTCTCGGTGCGCTGGCGGATCTCTATCTGATGAAGCGCGAGCCGCGTTTCCTTGGCCCGCTGGTGCCGATTCCGGCGGTGCATGAAGTGCCTGAAGATGCGCAGAGCTACCCGGCGGTCACACCGGAACAGTTGCTCGAGCTGGAAGAGAAGCTGCGGAAATAACCGGCGAGAGGGCAGCAGCCGGATCTGACGTTGGCAAGTTAAGCAGGATCGCGGCGATGCTGCCGGTGCGCATCAATGCGCACCCTACAAAATACCGGCCATCCCCTGCAAGTCTCACCGCTATCCTTATTGTGCAATAAAAACAAAAAGGGCCGCGTTGCCGCAGCCCTGATGGTTAAACTTGTTCTCTGCTATTTCTTGCGCGCGTATTTCAGCGAATCAAGCGCCACAGCGAAGATGATGATGCCGCCCTTGATGATGTACTGCCAGTACGGGTTCACGCCGATGTAGGTCAGACCGTAGTTGATGACGGTGAAGATGATCACACCGGTCACCACACCCGCGACGGTACCTACCCCGCCGGCGAACGACACGCCGCCCACCACGCAGGCCGCAATCGCATCCAGCTCATACATAAAGCCGAGGTTGTTGGTGGCGCTGCCGATACGGCCCGCTTCCAGCATCCCGCCGAAGGCATAGAACACGCCGGACAGCGCATACACCAGGATCAGGTTAAGCGGAACGTTAACGCCAGAGACTTTCGCCGCTTCCGGGTTACCGCCAATAGCAAAAATGTTTTTGCCGAAGCGGGTTTTATTCCACAGGATCCAGACGAACACGATGGCGATAATCGCGTAGAAGGTGATAAACGACAGCTTGAAGTCGCCGAAGCGCAGGAAGCCCTGGGCAAACTTCGAGAAGCCAGCGTCAAAACCGGCAATCGGTGAAGCGCCCACGAAGTCGTAGTACAGCGAGTTGATGCCGTAAACGATGATCATGGTGCCCAGCGTGGTGATAAACGGCGTCACCTTCAGGTAAGCAATGATCACGCCATTAACCAGACCAATCACGCCACCGATGATGCACACGGTCAGAATCACCAGCGGAATCGGCACGGTTTCCAGATGCGGGAACACCTTGTTGGCGTTATCCATCGACTGCAGCAGCGTTGCTGCCACCACCGCCGCCAGACCCACCTGGCGCCCTGCCGACAGGTCGGTGCCCTGGGTCACGATCAGACCGGCTACGCCGAGTGCGATAATAATACGGACCGATGACTGAGTCAGAATGTTACTCAGGTTCATCAGGCTTAAAAAGGTCGGATCCTGGAAAATAATAATCGCCAGCAGTACCAACAGGACAACATAAATGCCGCCCTCTTTTAACCAGGTTAGCGCATTCTTTTTAGTAGTCGCTTTCATGTTAAAGCCCTTGCTTCATTAAAGGTGTAATGACGCTAAACGCAGGATTTCATTCTGCGAGGTCGTTTTAGTATCGACAATGCCCGCTACCTGACCATTACTCATTACTAAAATACGGTCGGTAATGCCCAGCAGCTCTGGCATTTCAGAAGAGATAATAATGATGCCCTTTTCTTTTTTCGCCAGCTCCGAGATCAGCTGATAAATCTCGAATTTAGCGCCGACGTCAATACCGCGCGTCGGTTCATCAAGCATCAGTATTTCCGGCTGCGTCAATAACCAGCGACCAATAATGACTTTTTGCTGGTTACCGCCGGAGAGCGATCCAATTTGGGTATGATGGCCGGGTGTTTTCACCCGCATGGCATCAATGACCCACTGGGTATCGCTTTTCATGCGTTTATTATCCAGCAGACCCATACTGGATTTATATTTCTTGATATTAGAAATGAGCGAGTTAAAGCCAATATCCAGGTAGGCATAAATCCCGGTGGAACGCCGCTCTTCCGTCACCAGCGCAAAACCATGGTTGATGGCTTCGTTGGCGCTGTGGTTATTAATTGCTTTACCGTGCAGTTTAATGGTGCCACCCGACTTCTCACGGATACCAAATAAGGTTTCCACAATGTCAGTACGCTTGGCGCCCACCAGGCCGGCAATCCCGAGAATCTCGCCTTTGTGCAGATCAAACGAGATATCACGGATCGATGGCTGGCGCAGCGAGGTCAGATTGCGCACCTCCAGAATCACTTCACCCGGCACGTTAGTTTTGTCCGGGAAGCGCTGGTTGAGTGAACGGCCGACCATCATGGCGATGATCTTGTCCATGTCCAGCCCTTCCAGCGGCTGGGTGGCAATCCACTGGCCGTCACGCAGAATGGTGATCTCATCGCACAGCTGGAAAATCTCTTCCATTTTATGCGAAATATAAACAATACCGCAGCCGCGATCTTTCAGCTTACGGATAATGGTGAACAGGTGGTTAACTTCTTTTTCGGTCAGCGATGACGTGGGCTCATCCATAATGACGATTTTCGCGTCATAGGAAAACGCCTTGGCGATTTCAATCATCTGCATTTGCGATACCGAAAGCGTCGCGACTTTATCACGCGGATCGATATCAATATCTAATTCATCAAAGATCGCTTTGGTATCACGATACATTTTATCCTGATCGACAAACGGCCCTTTGCGCGGATAGCGCCCCAGCCACATGTTGTCCATCACGTTGCGCTGCAGCACCAGATTTAATTCCTGATGCACCATTGAAACGCCATTTTCCAGCGCCTCTTTGGAGGATTTGTAATCTATTTCCTCACCCTGAAACAGGATGCTCCCCGTATCCTTTTTATAAATCCCAAACAGGCATTTTAATAAAGTGGATTTTCCGGCGCCGTTTTCACCCATTAAGGCATGGACGGAGTGCGGCCGCACTTTTAAATTCACATTATCTAAGGCTTTCACCCCTGGAAATGATTTCGAGACATTCGTCATCTCCAGCAGATATTCTCGCTGTGTGGTCGGATTCTCACTGGCCATAATTTACCTGGCTAAAAAAAGCGTTGGTCAGATGCAATAAGGCGCGGCAGAAAAGCCGCGCCCGGGACGAATTACTTCACAAACTGCGACAGGTTTTCTTTATCAACCGGTACGTACGGTACGCGTACGACTTTGCCATCCATCTTGAAGTTGGTACCTGCGGTTGGCTCTTTGCCATTGGCCAGGTTGTTAGCAATGTCCAGCGTGGCTTTCGCCTGGTTTTCCGCATCGTTCAGCACGGTACCGGCCATCGCACCGGATTTCACCAGCGCCAGCGCTTCTGGCAGGGCGTCAACACCAAATACCGGAATGCTGGTTTTGTTGTGCGCCTTCAGCGCTTCAACCGCACCCATCGCCATCGCATCGTTGTTCGCGATGATTACTTCAATTTTGTTGGCGTTCGGGCCAGACAGCCAGGCGTCCACTTTGTCTTTCGCCTGCGCGGTATCCCACATTGCAGTATCCATCGCCAGCTGCTGGGTTTTGATGCCGTCTTTGTTCAGGGTTTCGATAACGTATTTGGTACGCGCTTCGGCATCCGGATGGCCCGGTTCACCTTTCAGCAGCACGAACTGAATCTGACCGTCTTTGTTCAGATCCCAGGCTGGCGTGGCTTTCCAGTGTTTCTCGATCAGCTCACCCTGCTTGATGCCGGACTCTTTGGAGTCGGTACCGACATAGTAAGCTTTGTCGTAGCTGGCCAGCACTTTCGCGTTAGGCTCTTTGTTGAAGAACACCACCGGCACGTCGTTCGAGCGCGCTTTGTCGATCACCACTGCCGCAGCAGCCGGATCCACCAGGTTGATAGCCAGCGCTTTCACGCCTTTCGCCATCAGCACGTCAATCTGGTCGTTCTGTTTGGATTGGTCGTTCTGTGAGTCGTTCATCAGCAGCTGAATGCCGCCAACGGCTTTCGCCTCTTTTTCGATGTCTTTGCGCACCATCGACATGAAGTTGTCGTCATATTTATAAATTGTCACGCCAATGCGGGTATCGGCGGCGTGCGCAGTTGCACCAAACATCATGCTGGCAACCAGTGCTGTGAGCGTGAAAACCTTCTTATTCATGGTATCTCCGGTTTTTTTATGCAGGGTATTTCATCGCGCCGTATTGCCTGCGGGCAGACAGCGCAGTCGGTTGAAACGCTATTTTTTTATGGGGCAGGCGCTGCTACCAAGCCGGACCACCATCGCTATCCTGACTTCCCTGTAGGTAAACGCTTCCTGAAGTGTGTTGTGAACCATTTCAATCGGCTACTGAAACCAGACCGGGGAAGGAAAGCCCGGCGTTACATAATGTTTCAGTCCGGTAAGACGCTGCCATCATAGTGAGCGCCATGTTAATTAACTGTGAATACAATCACAGATTGGAAACGGTTACACGGCGCTATCGCCTGAATTAGTGACCGACTCCACAGTTTGCCGCTGCGCCACCGAATGGCGCCGCACCAGCGTAGGCATGAAGCAGTGCGCGGCGTGCGGATCGAGCGTGCCTGCTGCGCCCTGCAGGGCCAGCTCAGTCGCCAGTTTCGCCATAGAAACAATGGGATAGCGCACCGTGGTCAATTGCGGGTCGGTGTAACGGGAAATGGGGATGTCATCGAAGCCGATGACAGAGAAATGCTGCGGCACCTGAATACCGTTATCTTTCAGCGCGGTGAGCGCACCGGCCGCCATGCCATCGTTATAGGAGAACACCGCAGTGAGGTGCAGATTGCGCCCCAGCAGCTCCACCATCGCGGCTTCACCGCCCTGCATGTCCGGTTCGGCATGCGCAATCCAGCCCTCCGGCGGGCGGATGCCCTGCTCCGCCAGCGCCTGCAGCCAGCCGTCGCGGCGCTGCGCCACGTCCTCAATCGGATGGCTGGAGCTGAGGTAACCAATGCGCTGATGGCCCTGCTGTAACAGCATGCGCGTCGCTACCTGCGCCCCGGTAACATTGTCGAGGCAGACGCAGCGGTGCTCGTAACCGGGAATAGTACGATTAATCAGGACCATACCGGGAACCTGATCCATAAACCGGGCCAGCTCCGCGTCTGTAAGCGTTTTCGCGTGCACCACCAGCGCGTTGCAGCGCTGGCGGATCAGCACCTCAATGGCATGGCGTTCTTTCTCTTCCTGATGCCACGAATTGCTGATGAGCACATGCTTGTGCATGCGCTGCGCCACGGTATCCACCGCTTTAACCAGCGCACCAAAGAAGGGATCGGAAACGTCCATGACCACCACGCCGATGGTATCGCTCACCTGGGTAGCCAGCGCCTGCGCGTTAGCATTCGGCCGGTAGCCGAGCAATTCAACCGCCTGCAGCACGGCTTCGCGGGTATCAGAGGTGACTGCACTGCTGTTATTGAGCACCCGCGACACGGTGGCAACGGAAACCCCGGCCTGACGGGCGACATCACGAATCGTTATCATGCAGTTGTTCCACAGAGGAGAAAATGCGCGACTGGCGCGTAACGGCGCTATTCTGTCAGGGCATCGGAAACAGCTGCGTGAATTACGTCACACGGATGAAAACGGTTACATACAATTATGCAACCTTTGTGATGAACATCATTATCTGCCGGCGGACGCGTTATCCGCTTTTCCGGCGGCGAGCTGCGTCAGTCGGCGCCAGAGCCACTCCATCGGTCCCTGCGGGAAGACGCGCAGCCACAGCACGGAGAACAGAATATTGACCAGCCAGATGGCCGGTACAAAAGCCAGTAGCTGCAGGCGGTCAAATTTGAGGAACAGATCGAAGCGGTAGAACAGCGTGGTGCAGATCAGCGTCTGCAGCAGATAATTGCTCAGCGCCATGCGCCCGACGCACTGAATGGCGTAACTGATCCGCGTGGCGGCAATGGCCGGCCAGTAACCAAGACAGAGTGCAGCGTAGCCAAGGCTGATAAACGGACTGGCGAGGTCGCGTGGCACCTGCAGGAAAAAGCCGCTCCAGCGAAATTCCCACTGTAGCAGCCACTGTGCCAGCACGCCGGGTATGGCAATCAGCCAGCCGATGGTCAGTAACAGCGCCGCCGCGCGTCGGTAGTGTTGCAGACTAAACTGGCCGCTCAGCCAGCCGCTGCGCATCAACGCGGCACCGATCAGCATCAGCCCGGCCAGCTGCCAGCCATACTGCGAAGCCAGCGCCATCAGGCCGGATGACAGGTGTTCGAGGCGATTCTGCACCGCTTCCCAGCCGCCGACCAGTTTCCAGTAGCTCTCATACTCCAGATCTGCCGCGCCCGGCAGCCACGAACGCGTCGGCTGCGGACTGGAGATGACGCCAAACACCAGCAGCACGGCACAGCCCACCAGATAGAGCAGCACGCCGGTATGTAATAGCGCCCGCTCCGACGGCACATCACGCAGCATGCGCCAGACAATCAACCCAATCAGGCCATAATCCAGCAGGATGTCGCCTTCCCACAGGAACACCGCGTGGATGAACCCGATGAAGACCAGCAGCGTTAAGCGTGAGGAGATCCAGCGGCTGCCGCGCGGCACCTGCAGTGCCAGTCCGGCACCAAACAGCAGCGCAAACAGCGTCAGGAATTTTAGCTGCGCCAGGCCATCCATGATTGCCCAGGTCCAGGCATCAGAAACGGAGGCTTCACCCTGCCAGGCCGGATTGAGATAGGCCGCCGAGGGCAGACCAAAGCCGACGATATTCAGCAGCAATATGCCGAGAATGGCGCAACCACGAATGAAATCCAGCGCGAGATAGCGTTGCATCGAGTGCCCTGACGGTGAGAGGAACACGGGCGACAACGACGCCGCCCGCGCTGCTTAGCTGTGGCGTACCGCGCGCAGGAACTCCTGACGCGTGTTCTGGCTCGATTTGAACAATCCGCCGAGTGAAGTGGTGGTGGTCGCGCTGGTCGCATCTTTGACGCCGCGCGCTTTCACGCAGTAGTGCACCGCATCGATCGACACCGCCACGTTATTGGTGCCCAGCAGGGTTTGCAGCGCCACCAGCACCTGCTGGGTTAAACGCTCCTGCACCTGCGGACGCTGGGCGAAGAACTGTACGATACGGTTGATCTTCGACAGGCCAATCACCTTGTCTTTAGGGATATAGGCCACGGTGGCTTTGCCGTCGATGATCACGAAGTGGTGTTCACAGGTGCTGGTCAGGGTGATATCACGCACGGTGACCATTTCATCCACCTTCATCTTGTTTTCGATGACGGTGATTTTCGGGAAGTTGGCGTAATCCAGACCTGAAAAGATTTCGTCGACGTACATCTTGGCGATGCGGTGCGGCGTCTCCATCAGGCTGTCGTCTTCCAGGTCCAGATTCAGCAGCTGCATAATCTGGGTCATGTGGCCGGCGATCTCGCGCTTGCGTGACGCGTCGTCCATGTCGCGCACCGGGGCGCGTAATGGCGTTTCCAGGCCACGCGCCAGCAGTGCTTCGTGAACCAGGGCGGCTTCCTGACTTAAGGTGCTCATCGTACTCTTCTCCGGCAGGTGATGCGCCCGCAGGTCTGCGCCTGCGGGGGAAATTCTGAGCGCGTATTGTGAAACACAACGCGCGCTTAATCCAGCAATCAATCCGATTGGAGATGAAAGCGTTTCAGGTGGGCGATCGCCGCATCACCAGCGCCCCCGCCAGCAGCAACCCGCCTCCGGCCACCCACAGCGCCGGATCGAGCCGGTGCCACAGCAGGCTGGAAATCCAGGACAGCAGCGGTCCACCGAGCTGTCCGATGGCATAACCGGTTGTGAGCAGGCCGGCGAGATAGCGCGCGTGGTGCGGCGCCAGCTCCCGGCTGTACTGCAGCGACAGCTGCACCACGCAGAGAAAGCCGCCGCCAATCAGCAGCGCCGCCAGCAGCAGACCGTTGATGCCCGGCAGTACGATGGCCGCGATTACGCCCAGCGCCTGCGCCCACAGCACCAGCGCCAGCCGCCGATGGCTGCTGCCCCAGTGGCGCGTCACGATCCCCAGCACGATGCCGATCACCGCCGCGCCGCCAAACACCGGCCAGACAAACTGCGCAAAAGCGCTATCAGGGAAGCGCGCCGCCGCCATTTGCGACAGGAAGGTGGCGGGCAGAATATAGCCAAAGCCGGCGAGGCTGTAGCTGAGGATCAGACGCTTCAGGTCACGCGTCAGCAGCAGCGGCTCAGCGGCCTGTTGCGGGCGATGCAGCTGTCCGCTGCGCGGCAGGAAACGCGCAATCGCGGCAATCAGCAGCAGCGCCAGCACACCGTACGCCGCCCAGGCAAACGCCGCGCTCACGCCGCTGGCGTGCAGCATTACCGCCAGCATGCCGCTGATGAAGATGCCGGTGCCGGGACCGGCAAACACCGCTGCCGACAGGCCCGGCCGGCCGTGATGCAGCAGTTGCTCATTGCTCCATGCTGCCACCAGCACCATTGCCCAGCCGCTGGCGACACCGATCAGGAAACGCACCACCGCATGCAGCCACGGCCCGCTGATACAGGCGGACAGCAACGTCAGCGCGACGGCACCCCAGACGCCCAGCTGCAGCCGCCACTCCACGCGCCGCTGCGCACGCATCGCGTCAAACGATCCGGCCAGATAACCGAGATAGTTCAGCGCGGCGACCAGGCTGGCGCTGGCGAGCGTGAGCTGACCGTCGTGAATCATCAGCGGCACCTGCGGGGTAAACGCAAATCGCCCAATCCCCATTGCAACCACTAAACTTAAAAACGCGCTAAGCGCGACTCGCCACGCCATTCTGACTCCGGATCGATTGGATTATCACTTGTCAGCAGCATGCATGACGTTTAGACTCACGAAAAGTGAATAATATTAACCAAGTTGTTTACGAGAAGAGAATATGGATTTAGTACAGCTCCGCATGTTCTGTTCCGTGGCCGAAACCGGCTCACTGGCGCGCGCCGCCGAAATGCTGCATCGCGTGCCGTCTAATCTCACCACGCGACTGCGACAGCTGGAAGAAGAAATCGGCGTCGATCTGTTTATTCGTGAGAAGCAGCGCATTCGTTTGTCGCCGATGGGCCACAATTTCCTCAATTATGCGCAGCGCATTCTGGCATTGAGCGACGAGGCGCTGAACATGGCGCGCGCCGGTGAACCCGGTGGTAACTTTGCCTTCGGTTCGATGGAGAGCACCGCCGCCACCCGCCTGCCGGGATTGCTGGCCGCCTATCATCAGCGCTTCCCCAACGTCGCGCTGTCACTGGTGACCGGCACCTCAGGCGATATCATCGATAAAGTGCGCGCCGGCACGCTGGCGGCGGCGCTGGTGGACGGTCCGGCCAGTCATGACGATCTGAATGGCTGCATTGCCTTTCGTGAAGAGATGGTGCTGATCACCAGCCTCGAACACGCGCCGATTCACAGCGCCCGCGATACGCAGGGCGATACGCTGTTTGCCTTTGGCAACAGCTGCTCGTACCGCACCCGGCTGGAGTCCTGGTATCGCGACAGCCAGAGCGCACCGCACAGCGTTATGGAGATTCAGTCTTATCACGCCATGGTCGCCTGCGTAGCCGGTGGCGGCGGCGTGGCGATGATTCCCGCCTCGGTGCTGGCGCAGATGCCGGCCCGCGCGCGCGTGCAGCAGCACAGCCTGCCGCCGACCTGGCGCGACACGGCCACCTGGCTGATGTGGCGCCGCGACGCCTTTACGCCCAACGTTGAGGCGCTGAAGTATCTGATTATTGAAATGTTTGATGACCGCCCGCTCAACGATGAACTGCTGCATCCGCTGCAGACCGCTGAGTAAGCGTTATTTTTTATCCAATCACGACATCACAGGAAGAGGGATTGCATGAACATGATTAAAACCCGCGCGGCCGTGGCCTGGGCTGCTGGCGAACCGCTGAAGATTGAAGAAGTGGATCTGATGCCGCCACAGAAAGGGGAAGTGCTGGTGCGCATCGTTGCCACCGGCGTGTGCCATACCGATGCTTACACCTTGTCAGGTAAAGATCCGGAAGGCGTATTCCCGGCGATCCTCGGTCACGAAGGTGGCGGCGTGGTTGAAGCGGTGGGCGAAGGCGTTACCAGCGTCGCGGTCGGCGATCACGTGATCCCGCTGTACACGCCAGAGTGCGGCAAGTGTAAATTCTGTCTCTCCGGCAAAACCAACCTGTGTCAGGCAATCCGCACCACGCAGGGCAAAGGGCTGATGCCCGACGGCACCACCCGCTTCTTCAAAGACGGCAAGCCAATCTTCCATTACATGGGCACCTCGACCTTCTCTGAGTACACCGTCGTACCGGAAATCTCCCTGGCGAAAATCAGCAAAGAAGCGCCGCTGGAAGAAGTGTGCCTGCTTGGCTGTGGCGTGACCACCGGCATGGGCGCGGTGATGAACACCGCCAAAGTGAAAGAAGGCGACACCGTAGCGATTTTCGGCCTCGGCGGTATTGGCCTGTCGGCGATCATTGGGGCGAAAATGGCCAAGGCCGGTCGCATCATCGGTATTGATATCAACACCAGCAAGTTTGACCTGGCGCGCAAACTGGGCGCGACCGACCTGGTTAATCCGAAAGATTTTGCTAAGCCAATTCAGGAGGTTATCGTTGAGATGACCGACGGCGGCGTGGACTTCTCGTTTGAGTGTATCGGTAACGTCAACGTGATGCGTTCCGCGCTGGAGTGCTGCCATAAAGGCTGGGGCGAATCAGTGATTATCGGCGTTGCCGGTGCCGGCGAAGAGATTTCTACCCGGCCGTTCCAGCTGGTCACCGGACGCGTATGGCGCGGGTCGGCGTTTGGCGGCGTGAAAGGACGCACTCAGCTGCCGGGCATCGTGCAGGATTACCTCGACGGTAAGTTTGCGCTGAATGATTTCATCACCCACACCATGCCGCTGGAAGAGATCAACGAGGCATTTGAGCTGATGCATGAAGGCAAATCGATCCGTTCCGTGGTGCATTTTAATAAATAAGCAGGAGGCGACATGGCATCCACTCTGGAGCTGCTGGAAGAACACCGTATTTTTGGCGGCTGGCAGCAGCGCTGGCGTCATCAGTCCGCCGTGCTCAACTGCCCGATGACGTTCAGCATTTTTCTGCCACCGCCGCGCGACGACGCGCCACCGCCGGTGGTGTGGTTTCTCGCCGGGCTGACCTGCAACGATGAGAACTTCACCACCAAAGCCGGTGCGCAGCGCGTGGCGGCCGAACTCGGTCTGGTGCTGATTATGCCGGACACCAGTCCGCGCGGCGATGCAGTGGCCAATGACAGCGGGTACGATCTGGGCCAGGGTGCCGGGTTTTATCTCAACGCCACGCAGCAACCGTGGGCGGCACATTATCGCATGTTCGATTATCTCAGCGAGGAGCTGCCGGCACTGGTGGCGGATAACTTCAAGCTGAGCGATCGCCAGTCGGTAATGGGACATTCGATGGGCGGCCACGGCGCGCTGGTGCTGGCGCTGCGCCTCGGCGGGCGCTTTGCGTCGGCGTCCGCGTTTGCGCCAATCGTCAACCCGACCGAAGTGCCGTGGGGACAGAAAGCCTTTGCCGCCTATCTGGGCGACGATCGCCAGACGTGGCGCGAGTGGGATAGCTGCCTGCTGATGCAGAACGCTGAACATCGCCTGCCAGTGCTGATCGATCAGGGCGATAGCGATCAGTTCCTCGCCGATCAGCTACGCCCGGAGCGGCTGGAAGCAGTGGCGCGCGAGCAGAACTTCCCGCTGGAGCTGCGTATCCAGCCGGGGTATGACCACAGCTACTTCTTTATCGCCAGCTTCGTGGAGGACCATCTGCGGTTCCACGCGCAGCATTTACTGGCGTAATGCACTTCTCTGCCCCTCTGATGCTGAGGGGCAGAACGTGTCTGGCGTCAGGCCAGTGATTCCGCCACCAGCCCATCAATCATTACCTGAGGCATGCCCTGTGAGCAGTGCTCAATGCGACCGCGCACGCCATACACCTGCGCCAGCGTCTCCGGCGTAATCACCTGCGACGGCACACCGTCGGCCAGTAATTGCCCCTGCTTCAGCATCAGCGCGTGATCGGCATGACGCAGAGCGATGTTAAGGTCATGCACCACCACCACCGTCACCATATTGCGCAGCCGGGTTTCGCGCCGCACCAAATCCATCACGTGGAACTGATAATTCAAATCCAGCGCGCTGAGCGGTTCATCCAGCAGCAGCAGTTCCGGACGGCGAATCAGCGACTGCGCCAGCCCGACCAGCTGCTTCTGGCCACCGGACAGCTGATCGAGATAACGCATCGCCAGATGGGCAATGCCCAGCTGCTCCAGCAGGTGCATGATTTCTGCTTCACTGGCGGCGCTGTGTAATCCGCCGGAGGCACGCTGCGCCACGATGATCGACTCCAGCACGTGCAGATGCACACCGGCTGGCAGCGTCTGCGGCAGATAGACCACGCGCTGCGCGCGCCGGGCAAACGGCTGGCTCATCAGCTCTTCACCATTGAGCCACAGCTCGCCCTGCCCTTTGCTCAGACCGGCCAGCGCGCGCAGCAGCGTCGATTTGCCGCAGCCGTTGGGCCCCAGCAGCACGGTGATTTTGCCGCGTGGCAGCTGCGTGACATTGAGATCCTCGATGACGTTCCGCTTCGGGTAACCGGCGTAAAAGTGGCTGACGCGTAAGCCCTGCTCCATCACACTGTCCCCCGATGCCGCAGAATAATGCTGAGAAAGAACGGCACGCCCACCAGCGAGGTGACGATGCCGACCGGAATGATAACGCCGGGAATGAGGTTTTTCGAGGCCACCGACGCCAGCGACAGCACCAGCGCGCCGGTCAGCGCACTGGCCGGCAGATAGTAGCGGTGATCTTCACCAAACATCATGCGCGCAATGTGCGGCGCGACCAGGCCGATAAAGCCGATCGGGCCGACGAATGCCACCGCCAGCGCTGAGAGAATGCTGATGCGCAACAGCGTCGCCAGCCGCAGACGCCGCACATCAATGCCGAAGCTCACCGCGCGATCTTCACCCAGGCGCAGCGCCGTGAGTTTCCAGCTGCTGAGCATCGAGAACGGCAGCAGGATGGCAAAGGCGGCGCTCAGCACGCCCAGTTTTTCCCATGAGGCACGCGCCAGACTGCCCATGGTCCAGAACACCAGGCCCTGCAGCGTATCTTCGCTGGCGATGAACTGCATCATCGAAACCAGGGCGTTAAAGGTGAACACCAGCGCGATGCCAAACAGCACCACGCCGGAGGTTGAGACTTTGGTCCAGCGCGTGATGCCATCCAGCATCAGCGCGGCAAACAAGGCGAAGACAAAGGCATTGGCGGAGATCAGCCACTGGTCCGGCACGCCGGGAATACCAATGCCGAGAATGATCGCCAGCGCGGCACCAAACGCCGCTGCCGACGAGACGCCGAGCGTAAACGGGCTGGCCAGCGGGTTATTGAGGATGGTCTGCATTTCAGCACCGGCGAGGCCGAGTGAGAAGCCGACCACCACCGCCATTAGCGCATACGGCAGACGGATGTCCCAGACGATCACGCGCGTGCCGGCGTCCACCGCTGCGGGATGGAGCAGCGTTTGCCACAGCGTGTCGAGCGTCAGGCCGGCCGGGCCAAGGGTGAAATCGAGGATAACTGAAGCGAGGATCGCCAGCACCAGCACACCAATCAGCAGCAGTCGCTGACGCAGAACCTGACGATAACGGGTCAGGGTATCGGCTTCGGTGCCATGTTCCGCCACCAGCGCGGAGTCCGTACTACGCATTGTTCTACCTGTTTCCTGTCGCCTTATAACGGCTGCCACAATAGAGCAGGTGATAATAATTATCAATGCTGTCTCTGTAACAAAGCCCGAATGGTTTGCGCCAGGTTTGCATAGCGTAATAGTTCGCAAAAAAACGCGGCCGTGGCCGCGTTGTCAGGCATTACTGCTTAAAGGAAGGGAATTCCATCTCGCTGTATTTCACGAAGCGGGTGCCGCGCGTCAGCTTATAGCCCAGCCAGATAACCAGGAACAGCGGAATGCCGATATAGGTTGCGGCTACGCCGTACCAGTCGATGCGATCGGCGAGAAATGCCTGATAATTCTGCCCCAGCGTAATGATCAGACACAGCGCGAACGCAAACATCGGACCCAGCGGGAAGAAGCCGGAGCGGTAAGGCAGATCGGCCAGATTCAGCCCCTGCGCCACATAGCCGCGGCGGAAGCGATAATGGCTGATAGCAATGCCGAGCCAGGCGATAAAGCCGGTCATCCCTGACGTATTCAGCAGCCACAGGTACACTTCCTGATTGCCAAATTTCGAGGTCAGGAAGCACAGCGCTGCCACCACCGTGGTCGCCAGCAGGGCATTGCGCGGTACGCCGCCTTTCGACAGCTTCGCAAAAATGCGCGGTGCCTTGCCTTCCTGCGCCAGGTTAAACAGCATGCGCGTTGAGGCGTACATCCCGGAGTTACCCGCCGACAGCACCGCCGTCAGGATCACCGCGTTCATCACCGCCGCCGCGGACAGCAGACCGGCATTCTGGAACACCAGCGTGAACGGGCTGACGCTGATATCGGTGACATCGTTATGCAGCAGTTGCGGATCGGTATACGGCAGAATCAGGCTGATGATCAGGATCGCGAACACATAGAACAGCAGAATGCGCCAGAACACCTGGCGCACCGCGCGCGGGATATTCTTCGCCGGGTCTTCTGATTCACCGGCGGCAATCCCGATCAGTTCGGTGCCCTGGAAAGAGAAGCCGACAATCATCGCCACGCCAATCATCGCCGCAAACCCGCCGGCAAACGGCGCATCTCCCACCGTCCAGTTGTGCCAGCCAGCATTTTCTGCGCCGCGCAGGATGCCGGTAATCATCAGCACACCGACCACAATAAAAATGATAACGGTGGCGACTTTGATCAGTGAGAACCAGTATTCCGCCTCGCCGAAGCCTTTGACCGAAATATAGTTGAGCAGGAACATCAGACCGAGGAACAGCGCGCTCCAGATCCAGCCCGGCGTGTCCGGGAACCAGTAGTTCATCACCAGCTGTGAGGCGACGAGGTCAACAGCGATGGTCACCGCCCAGTTGTACCAGTAGTTCCAGCCCAGCGCGAAGCCAAAGCCCTCTTCGACATATTTGGCGCCGTAGGTGGCAAAGGAACCGGAGACCGGCATAAACGCCGCCAGTTCGCCGAGGCTGGTCATCAGGAAGTAGACCATCAGGCCGATCAGCGCGTAGGAGAGTAACGCACCGCCAGGACCCGCCTGAGAGATAGTGGCACCCGAGGCGACAAACAGGCCGGTGCCGATAGAACCGCCAATGGCGATCATGGTGAGATGGCGCGCTTTTAATTCACGGCGCAGCCCAGGTTGTTGTGTTGTTTTTGAGTCATTATGCATGTGTAAACGCTATGCTGGATAAAAATAAGGCGCGATTGTAGCAGCAAAGCCTGCACTGTATAGCATTCGCCTCGGGTTATTAGTTACCTTCATAATCGGCCGGGAATTATTAGCCACAGCACAGGACACACCGCAGCTATTCCCGGCAATAGGCGAGGAAGCGGCTCAGCGCTTTCGACAGATGTTTCTGCCGGTGATGGATGCGATACAGGGTGCGCGTCAGGCGCGGCAGGGGCACCGGCACTTCCGTCAGCGTGCCCGCCTCAAGCAGATCGGTAATCACCCGGCGCGATAAGCAGCTGATGCCCATGCCGTGGCGCACCGCGTGTTTAATCGCCTCCGAATTGCCTAACTCCATCCCCAGCTGAAACTGCGGCAGGTGCGACAGCAGCAGGTAATCGACAATCTCACGCGTACCGGAACCGCGCTCGCGCAGGATCCACGGCGCAGCGGCCAGCGTCTCCAGCGTCACCGGCTGCCGTAACAGCGGCGCATCCGGCGCGGCGAACACCACCAGTTCATCTTCCAGCCACGGTTCGCTGATGATATCCGGCTCATGGCACGGCCCTTCAATCAGGCCGATATCGACGCGAAAATCAGCCACCGCATTGATGGCGTCCTGGCTGTTGCCGACGCTCAGCTCCAGCGGCAGCGTGGGAAAATCACGGCGATACGCGGCGATCATCCCCGGCAGCAGATAGTTGCCGATGGTGCTGCTGGCAAACAGGCGAATCGCTCCGTTGTCTTCTTTAAACAGCTGTTCGATCTCAATCGCCTGCTCCAGCAGCCCGACCGCACGCGGATAGAGCAGCCGGCCGTGCTCGTTGAGCACCAGCCGTTTGCCGACGCGGTCAAACAGCTGCACGCCGAGCTGACTTTCCAGATCGGCCAGGGCCGCGCTGACCGCCGACTGCGACAGCGCCAGCACCTGTGAGGCCTGCGTGGTGGAGCCGCTTTTCAGCACCTCGGTAAACACTTCAATCTGACGCAGCGTAATGTGCATGCGTGCTCCTTACATGGCGTACCGCTTCACCAGATAGATCACCACCGCCAGCCAGATCAGCAGCATCAGAATCAGGCCGCTCCAGCTGACGATCTTTTTGCCGCGCGCCCGCTGCACCTCGGCGCGTTCGGCGCTGCTGATGCGCACGTCGCGCGGCAGCAGACGCAGCAGGATCATCACGCCAAGCGGGATGATAATCGCGTCATCCAGCAGGCCAATAATCGGGATGAAGTCCGGAATCAGATCGATGGGGCTGAGCGCATAAGCGACGATGCCAAACGCCAGCAGCTTAAACCACCACGGCGTACGCGGATCGCGACAGGCAAACCACAGCGTCAGCACGTCCCGTTTGATGAGCTTCGCCCAGCGGCGCAAGCGCATGAACATTGTTGCCCTTCCTTATCACTTATTCCGGTTGATTATAAATATATTATCAATTTCACTTTTAAGCCAGCCAGGCGCACGCTAAAGCCTCACTGAGGAGAAGCGTATTATGGCTGAACTAAGCGTCAACAAAACCCCTTTTCATGTTCATCGCTGGCTGCCGGGACTGCTGCTGACCGCCGCCATCGCCGCAGGTGCCGCGTGGCTGGCCAGTCAGCCGTGGCTGGCGGGCGCGGGATTCGGCGCGCTGACGCTGGCCATCATTATCGGCATCGTGCTGGGTAATAGCCTGTATCCCCGCGTTGCGACCCCGTGCGACAGTGGGGTGCTGCTGGCCAAACAGCGACTGCTGCGACTCGGCATCATTCTTTACGGCTTCCGCATCACCGTGCAGCAGATCGCCGATGTCGGCGTCAGCGGCGTGCTGATTGATGTGCTGGTGCTAAGCTCAACCTTTCTGATCACCTGCCTGATCGGCATCCGTGTACTGAAAATGGATCGCGAAACCGTGTGGCTGATTGGTGCCGGCAGCAGCATTTGCGGTGCGGCAGCGGTGCTGGCAAGTGAACCGGTGATCAAAGCCGCACCGTCGAAAGTGGCGGTCGCGGTGGCCACCGTGGTGCTGTTTGGCACCGTCGGCATTGTGCTGTACCCGTTTCTCTGGACGCTGCTGCCGCAGGTCAGCGCGCAGCACTTTGGCGTCTTTACCGGCTCGACGCTGCACGAAGTGGCGCAGGTGGTGGCGGCTGGCCATGCGATGGGCGCGGAAACGGAGAACACGGCGGTGATCGCCAAGATGCTGCGGGTGATGATGCTGGCACCGTTTCTGCTGATCCTCGGCAGCTGGCTGCAGCGCCAGCGCAGCCACCAGCGTCAGGCACAGCAGCCGATCCGCTTTCCGTGGTTTGCCTTGTTGTTTATTGTGGTGGCGCTGTTTAACTCGCTGCATCTGCTGCCACCGCCGGTGGTAACGGGACTGAATCAGCTGGCGAATCTGCTGCTGGCGATGGCGATGGCGGCGCTGGGCTTAACCACCCGTTTCGGCGCGCTGAAGCAGGCGGGCGTCAAACCGCTGCTGCTCGGTCTGCTGATGTTTATCTGGCTGATTCTCGGCGGCGGCGCACTCAATGTGCTGGTGCAACATTTCATGGCGTAAGCGCATCCGCTATCATGGGCGTTTTGCATCAGCAATCGCCCATTCAGGAGAGCGGCATGAAATATATCGGCGCACACGTAAGCGCATCCGGCGGCGTAGACCAGGCAGTGATCCGGGCCCATGAAATCGAAGCCACAGCCTTTGCGCTGTTCACTAAAAATCAACGCCAGTGGAAAGCCGCGCCGCTCTCTGCGCAGGTGATCGACGCTTTTAAAACCGCCTGCGATCAGTACAACTTCAGCGCCGCGCAAATCCTGCCACACGACAGCTATCTGATTAACCTCGGCCATCCGGTGATGGACGCGCTGGAGAAATCGCGCGAGGCGTTTATCGATGAGATGCAGCGCGCCGAACAGCTTGGTCTGACGCTGCTCAACTTCCATCCCGGCAGCCACCTGCAGCAGATTGATGAAGATGCCTGCCTGAAGCGCATCGCCGAGTCGATCAACATTGCGCTGGATAAAACCCACAACGTGGTAGCGGTGATTGAGAATACCGCCGGCCAGGGCAGCAACCTCGGTTTCCGCTTTGAACACCTCGCGGCGATTATTGACCACGTCGAGGATAAATCGCGCGTCGGCGTATGCATCGACACCTGCCACGCCTTCGCTGGCGGATATGATTTACGCAGCGAAGCTGCCTGTGAAGCCACCTTTGCCGAGTTTGAGCGCGTGGTAGGCTTCCATTATCTGCGCGGTATGCACCTTAACGATGCCAAAAGCACGCTCGGCAGCCGCGTGGATCGCCATCACAGCCTCGGCGAGGGCAACATTGGCAAGACCGCGTTTAGCTGGCTGATGAAGGATGCGCGTTTTGACGGTATCCCGATGATTCTCGAAACCATCAATCCGGATATCTGGAAGGATGAAATTGCCTGGCTGAAGGCCGAGCAGCAGGCGTAACGGGTTTCACCGGGGCCTGTCGCCAATAAAAAAAGGGAGCCGCGGCTCCCTTTGTTGTTCCTGGCTGCCGTTACGCGGCTTTGGCCAGTTCCTCTTCCGGACGTTTCAGAATCGCATAGCCCAGACCCGCAATCAGCGTACCAATCACAATCGCCAGCAGGTAACCCAGCACCGGGGTAATGGCGCCTGGAATCAGCAGGACGAACAGCCCGCCGTGCGGCGCCATCAGTTTGGCACCCATCGCCATGGAGATCGCACCGGTCACTGCGCCACCCACGATACAGCATGGCAGCACGCGCATCGGATCTCGCGCCGCAAACGGAATGGCACCTTCGGAGATAAAGCACAGGCCGAGTACCAGCGCGGCTTTACCGCCCTCCTGCTGACCTTTATTGAACTTACGACGCGCTACCAGCGTTGCCAGCCCCATCGCCAGCGGTGGCACCATACCGGCCGCCATGATCGCGGCCATCGGCGCGTAGGTTTGCGAACTCAGCAGACCAACACCAAACGCGTAAGCCACTTTGTTCACCGGACCGCCCATGTCGGTACACATCATGCCGCCCAGAATCGCGCCCAGCAGGACCGCGTTAGCAGTGCCCATGTTCGCCAGCCAGCTGGTCAGGCCGCTCATGATGCCGGCAACCGGTTTGCCTACCACGTAAATCATCAGCAGGCCGGTAATCAGACTGGCCACCAGCGGAATGATCAGAATCGGCTTCAGCGCCTCCATACTTTGCGGCAGCTTCACTTTGCTGCTCAGTAGTTTCGCGGCGTAACCGGCGATGAAACCGGCGATGATGCCGCCAAGGAAACCGGCGTTGATGCTGGTGGCGATCATGCCGCCAATCAGACCCGGCGTCAGGCCCGGACGGTCAGCAATCGAGAAGGCGATAAAGCCCGCCAGCACCGGCACCATCAGCGCAAAGGCGCTGCCGCCACCGATCTGCATCAGCGCCGCGGCTAAGGTGCCCTGCTCTTTAAACGCGGTAATCCCAAAGGCGAATGACAGCGCAATGCTCAGACCGCCGGCGACCACCATCGGCAGCATATAAGATACGCCGGTCAGCAGATGCCGATAGGCACCGGCTTTCTCTTTGCTGTCGCTCTGGCTGGCTGCCGCCTGGTTGCCGGAAGGCTGCCAGACTTTGGCTTCCGCCTGCGCTTTATCCAGCTCCTGTGCGGTTTTCTTCAGCGCCAGACTGGTGGAGGTGCGGTACATCGGCTTGCCGGCAAATTTCGCCAGGTCAACGTCGATATCCGCCGCAACGATCACCAGATCGGCCGCAGCCACTTCTTCCGGGGTGATCGGGTTGCCAGCGCCGACTGAGCCGCGGGTTTCCACTTTTACCCACCAGCCGCGCTTACTGGCTTCCGCCTCAATCGCCTCGGCTGCCATGAAGGTGTGCGCCACGCCGGTCGGACAGGCGGTGACGGCCACAATACGTTTCTGCCCGGTGCTCTGCGCCGGTGCGCTTGCCGCCGGGGTTGCCGCAGCCGGCTGCCACGGTTGCGCCGCATCTTTAGCCAGCGCCAGTGCCGCCCGCGGATCGCGCAGCGCCTGCTGCACATCCACGAGGGCAACGGACTTGCCGGCGAGCTGCGCGTTGTCGGTAACCTGCTGGCCAATCACCAGCACCAGTTCGGCGTCCGCGGCGCTGTCGACCAGCGTCAGTCCCGCCTGCCCTGCCGCCGCCTGCAGACGTTCCGAGGCTAAATGGCCTGATGCCAGGCCGAGTGAAGAATCTTTTATCAGCAGCGTTTTCATTATCGCTCTCCTGCTGTTAGTTAACGGGTTGTAAGTCGACACGCGCCATCATCGCGGCCAACTGGGTACGATCGGTCACGCCGACGTTGCTCTGGCTGACGGCCATGGCCGCCACCGCCGTCGCCAGACGCAGCGTGTGTTCACTGGATTCCCGCATCAGCAGGCCATAAATCAGGCCGCCAACCATCGAATCTCCGGCGCCTACGGTGCTGACCACTTCACACGCAGGCGGTTTGGCGATCCATTCGCCAGAGGCATTGACCCACAGCGCGCCTTCCGCACCGAGGGAGATCACCACGTGGGCAATGCCCTGCTCGCGCAGCTGGTGCGCGGCGTCAATCACATCCTGCAGCGTCGGCAGCTTGCGGCCGGCCCAGATCTCCAGCTCGCGGCGATTGGGTTTTACCAGCCACGGTGCCGCTTTCAGACCGGCCACCAGCGCTTCACGGCTGCTGTCAAAAATGATGCATGGGCAGTGGGTGCGCAGATCGCTCATCCATTTGGTGAACGCGTCCGGCGCAACGCCCGCTGGCAGGCTACCGCTGACGCACACCATATCGAACTGGCCCAGCCAGGTCAGCGAGTCGGCGGTGAAGCGGTCCCAGTCCTGTGGCGTGACGTCAAAGCCCGAGAAGTTGAGGTCGGTGACGTCGCCGTCTTTTTCCGTCAGCTTAACGTTAATGCGGGTACGCCCCTGCACCACCTGAAAACGGTTAGCGATGCCGAGTTCGCTGAACAGCTGCTGAAAGCCGTCCTGATTCTCTTTACCGAGGAAGCCGCCGACGGTGACGTCGATGCCGAGATCTTTCAGCACTTTGGCGACATTGATGCCTTTACCCGCAGCGTGCAGCCCGGTGGTTTTGACCAGGTTAACTTCGCCGCGCTCGATCTCCGGCGTGTAGCCGACCAGATCGTACGCCGGGTTCAGGGTGATAGTGGCAACGCGACGACTCATGCTGCCCCCTCGCCCAGACCGCTATTAATGGCTTCTTCGATAGCGTGCAGTGCCTGCTGCGCATCGTCACCGCTGGCGGTGAAACGCAGACGATGGCCTTTCTTCACGCCCAGCGCGACCACCTTCATCAGGCTGCGCCCGTTAGCCGGCTTACCGCTGCCGTCGAGATTGGTCACGGTGATATCGCTGTTGAACTGCTTGATCACGCTCACCAGCGCGGTGCCCGGACGCGCATGCAGACCGTGCTCGTTGCGGATGGTGAATTCCGCGGTTAAGACGTCCGCAGCCTCATCAACTTCGCTGGTCAGCAGCGCGAGAATACCTGCCGCGTCCGCCTTCAGAAGGCGTTCAGCCTGCTTGTTCAGCAGCAGATTGCTGAGGTAGCCCAGCACCTCAAGCGGGCGCTGATCGGTGGCGGCGACCGTCAGCAGCAGCGCTACCGGTTCGCCCTGATGTGTCAGCGGCGTCGCGCTGCGGCTCACTGCCACCGCGCTGTTGAGGTTGCCGTGCGTGCTGTCGCTCAGCCAGATGCCCTGACCGAGGCTGAGCGGCGCGTGCGAGACAACGTCCGCGACAAAGCTGGCGTCAACGGCACCGGCCGCCTGCAGACGACCGGCGTTCAGCGCCTGCAGCGTCATCAGATCGCTGGCGGCCACGTCAGTGGCGATCAGCGACGTATCGAACTGGAATTCAGCGGCCTGCTTTTCACCCATCAGCAGCGCGCGCAGCTCTTCAGCAGAGGCAGATTTCAGCTGCTCCGCGATGCTGTCATCGCTTAATACGTGGGTCAGCTGGCGCAGCAGCGCGAGGTGCTCGTCAGATTTGGCGGCAATGCCGATGGCGACGTACGCTGTCTGGCCATCACCCCAGTCCACGCCCTGCGGGAACTGATAAACCTGCACGCCGGTTTTCAGCACCAGATCGCGGGTATCGGTGGTGCCGTGCGGAATGGCGATGCCGTTGCCGAGAAAAGTGGTGGTTTGCTGTTCGCGCGCCAGCATGCCGTCGACGTAGCCTTCGGCCACATTTCCGGCCGCGGTAAGCGCAGCGGCAACCTGACGAATGGCCTGTTCTTTATCGGACGCGCTGGCGCCGGTGTGAATGGCCTGAACTTCGAGCTGGAACATATTTCTCCTCGCTTGCTGAAAGTGAATCGTTTCAGCCTGATGGCGAAAAAATACGCTGTACGACACGGACTTAGCCGGGAGGACAACGCTGAAACGTTTCAGGGAATATGGTACAGCACCCGGTTACAGGCAAGAAAATGCGCAATCGGCGTAGCAGATTTTTGATGCTCCGCACACTTCGCGGCGGATTTAGGATTTTTCACAGCGGGCGCGCTGACGCGTTGCTGTAACGCAGCGCCTGTGACGAGCGTGCTGTTCAGCTCGCGTCAGCTGAAACTCAGGGCGCGGTATCCGCTTCCAGCTGCAGCAGGTAGATCATGGCGTCGGCGCGGCTGTTGCCACACATCTCCGCCTGTGGCTGTAAACCGGCACACACCGCCGGACGCAGCGGCGAACCAAAGATTTTGCAGCGCTGCTGTTCGTCAAGCTGAACGCAGCGGGTATTGGCCGGTTTGCCGTCAGGCATACCCGGAATGGGGGAAGAGATGGAGGGGGCTGTGCAGCAGGCACCGCACTGGTCTCGACATAACATCATGCGCTCCTGCAAAGATTAGCGGCCGACAATAGCAGTCTGCACCGCGGAATTCTATGCGCGACCAACAATTTTCACCGGCCTCACTTGCCTGTTTTTCACCGCGCGAGTAAGTTGGCGCGCATCTACCTGGTTATAGCGAGTCAAGCATTATGCCAAAGGCAAACGAAATCAAAAAAGGAATGGCCGTCACCTGGAACGGTAAACTGTTGCTGGTGAAGGATATCGATGTCCAGAGCCCAAGCGCGCGCGGTGCCGCCACGCTGTACAAGATGCGTTTCACCGATGTGCGCACCGGCCTGAAAGTTGAAGAGCGCTTCAAGGGCGACGACATTATTGATGCCATCCAGCTCAGCCGCCGCGCGGTGACCTTCTCATACATCGACGGCGACGAATACGTGTTTATGGATGACGAAGATTACACGCCGTACAGCTTTAAAAAAGATCAGATCGAAGAAGAGCTGCTGTTTATTCCGGAAGGCGGCATTCCCGGTATCCAGGTGCTTACCATGGATGGTCAGGTGCTGGCGCTGGAACTGCCGCAGACGGTAGACATGGAGATCGTTGATACCTCACCTGGCATCAAAGGGGCATCCGCCAGCGCGCGCACCAAACCGGCGGGCATGAGCACCGGGCTGTCGATTCAGGTGCCGGAGTACCTGAGCAATGGCGATCGCATCCGTATCCATATTGCCGAGCGTCGTTATATGGGACGCGCCGATTAAGCGCACGATTTTCTCCGGCGGCGGTTGATTGTTATAGTATAACAACAGCCTGCGCGCCGGATGCGGTTGTCCGGCGCGGCTATTTTAACGGAGTAAATTATGACGCGCGTGAACCTGATTACCGGTTTTCTCGGTAGCGGTAAAACCACCACCCTGTTACATCTGCTGGCGCACAAACCGGCCAATGAGAAGTGGGCCATTCTGGTCAACGAGTTTGGCGAGATCGGCATTGACGGCGCCCTGCTCGCCGACCGCGGCGCCACGCTGAAAGAGATCCCCGGCGGCTGCATGTGCTGTGTTAACGGCCTGCCGCTGCAGGTCGGGCTGAATATGCTGCTGAAGCAGACTCAGCCCGACCGCCTGATTATCGAACCCACCGGCCTTGGCCATCCCAAACAGTTACTGAATATGCTGCGCGCGGCGGTCTATCAGCCGTGGATCCACGTGGACGCCACGCTGACGCTGCTCGATCCGCGTCAGTTAGCCGATACGCGCGTCACGGAGAATGAAAACTTTCGCGACCAGCTGATCGCCGCAGACATCATCATCGCCAATAAGAGCGACAAATGGGATGCGGAAGATCGTCAGCGGCTGGCGAGCTGGCAGCAGCAGCATTTAGGCGACCGTCAACTGGTGGAAGCCAGCTGGGGCAATATTGATCCGGCGTTGCTGAGTCAGCCGGCATTGGCGGATCGTGCGGTACCCGATGCCGCGCATCATCATCATTCGTCACGCCCGCAGGGGCTGGCGGCGCTGAAACTGGAAGGCGAAGCGCGCTGGCGTCGTGCGTTAAATGAAGGTCAGGGCTATGCTTCCTGTGGCTGGATTTTTGATGGTGACACGGTGTTCGATACCATTCCGGCTTTAGAGTGGGCGCGGCTTGCGCCGGTGGATCGCGTGAAAGGCGTGCTGCGTACCGCTGACGGTCTGGTCAGCATTAACCGTCAGGGCGAAGACCTGTTCATCGAAACGCGCCCGGTCACGCCACCGGATAGCCGTATCGAATTGATCCACCATCAGGCCGCCGACTGGAACGCCTTGCAGACTGCCCTGTTGAAGATTCGTTTAAATTAGCTGCGGTAGGTTTGCCCGTTATTTTTTTCTTTTTGAGTTACTTTTATGCGCACTACTCGTTTGATCACCATCCTGCTGCTGAATGCGCTGGGTGTGATGCTATTTATGTCGTGGTATCTGCCGCCGGAGCACGGGTTCTGGTTCGCTCTCGACAAAGGCATCTTTTTTGGCTTTAACGACCAGATGGTCGACCATCACGGCTTTGCGCTGCTGGTGGCGATCACCAATTTCCGCGGTTTTGATGCGGTGTCGCTGCTGGCGATGGGCCTGCTCTATCTGTGGTTCTGGCGCCGCGAAACGCCGCAGGGCCGACGTCGTATGCTGGCGATTGGTATCACCATGCTGCTGACGGCGGTGATTCTTAACCAGCTGGGCCACCTGCTGCCGGTTAAGCATGCCAGCCCGACGCTGTTCTTTGATAACGTGCATCGCGTCAGCGAACTGACCGGTATTCCGGCAAAAGATGCGTCCAGAGACAGCTTCCCCGGCGACCACGGCATGATGCTGATTATCTTCGCCTGCTTTATGTGGCGCTATTTCGGCTTCCGCGCCTTCCTGATGGGCCTGCTGATTGTGGTGGTCTTTTCCCTGCCGCGCGTAATGGCAGGCGCACACTGGTTTACCGATATCGCGGTCGGTTCGCTGTCGGTGGTGCTGGTGGGCCTGAGCTGGTGGTTATTAACACCGGCCAGCGACAAACTGGTGAACTGGCTCTATCGTTCGCTGCCCGGAAAATATAAACCCCAGGCGTAATAGTTTAGCACAGGCGATTATTTCCTGTTTTTAAGATCGCCTGCGCTTATTTAATCCTGCAATAAATTATTAGCGAACTAAGCGTTTTCTGATAAAAGAAAAACCTATGCGTCAAATCGTCTGACAATGGCGTTATTCCTGGCCTGTCCAGTCAGAACCCTCTTAAAATCTCCCTTAGCGCCAGAATTAGCCGCTGTTCCTGCCGTTAATTGACGCTTAAATCGCTACCAGTTGTTGATAAAGTAACCGTTGTGTTACAGATTGATTTCACATCAAAAAAACCTATAAAAATTTATATAAAAGCACTCGCCACGCGGTCTGTAATCGGTTAACCTCAACTCCGATTACTACCGTGCAGCATAAAATTCGGTACCTTAAGCAACAAAAATGTGTGCATTAACACATTTTAGTAATTAAGGAATTGTCTTAGAGGGTCGCACTTATTAATCTCAACCCGTTTTGTCATCTGGCTGGCGACATTCTGTCGTAAGGACATCGAAGGAAAACACGTACAATGGTCAAGTCTCAACCAATTCTGAGATACCTCAGGCGGATTATTCCCGCAGTAGCATTAGCAACCCTCTTATCGGCATGTAGCAGTACCCATAACGGTCAGAACGCGAATAACGAGAATCATGAAGTTAACAACCAGAATGGTTTTTTACTTCAGGCGTCTCAGGACGAATTTGAACAAATGGTGCAGAACGTGGACGTTAAGTCCCGCATCATGGAGCAGTACAGTGACTGGAAAGGCGTGCGTTATCGCTTAGGCGGCGACACCAAACGCGGCATTGACTGTTCTGCTTTTGTTCAGCGCACCTTTCGCGAACAGTTTGGTTTAGAGCTGCCGCGTTCCACCTCGGAACAGCAGGACAGCGGTAAAGAGATTTCACGCAGTAAACTGCGTCCGGGTGATTTAGTGCTGTTCCGCGCCGGCTCCACCGGTCGCCATGTTGGCATCTATCTCGGCAACGACAATTTTGTACACGCGTCTACCAGCAGCGGCGTGATGATTTCCAGCCTTAACGACAGTTACTGGAAAAACCGCTACCGCGAAGCGCGTCGGGTACTGGCAAAAAACCCCAGTTAACCCCCTTCCTTCCTGATGTTCTCAGCCAGAGAATCTGAAAACGCTGCCCCGGCAGCGTTTTTTTTCGTCTGCGGTTGCTTAAGCCAAATCCATGGCGGAAAAAGTAATTGTGAATCAAAAATATAACGAGACTTTTCGCGCAGCCTCGTTATATTCTCGTTGCCTTGAACCAGCACAGTTGTATGCGTTTTTATAATAAAAAGGGCAAGATCAGGGGAACCAACTCCATGCCACTGTCGGGGACGTTAAATCGTCATGCCAGCTACTCGCGGCGCATCGCCTGGAGTAGCGTAATTATTGGGGTCGCGTTTTTTATCCTGTTTGTCACCGTCCTGCTCACGCTGACATGGCAAAAACGCGTCCAGCAACACCAGCAGCTGCTGGCTCACAGCCGTGACGATCTGCAACAGGTGATGTCAACCCTGGTCGAGAGCCTTTATCCACTGCAGCAATACACTCAACTCAGCTGCAACAGCGTCAACCGTGAGCTGACCTCTCGCGCCGCCTTTGCCGGCAACATTCGCGCGATATTACTGGTACGCGACGGCAACGCTTACTGCTCCTCGGCTACCGGCGCATTTCTGCTGGCCGCCAGCGCCATTTCACCCGATTCAGAGCTGGAGCGCGACCGTGATGTCCGCCTGCTGCCCGGCACGCCGCTGCAGCCCGCCAAACCAGCGCTGGCGCTGTGGCTGAAAAGTCCGGGAGCGAACGAAACCGGCATCCTCGCCACCATGAACCTCAGCATGACGCCTTACCAGCTGCTGGCCTCTTACCATCCCGAAATCACGCGCATGGCGCTGGTGGCAGGCGACAGCGCGCTGCTCAGCGGCACCAGCCAGGTGGTGCGCAGCCGCGATTTGCCGCCCGCCCTCACCGACCTGACGCTTGATGACGGCAGCATGCGCTTTGTGCTTTACGGCAGCACGCTGGCCTCACGCGATTACACGCTGGCTTTGCTGACCGGCCTGCTGCTGGCGCTGCTGGTTGCCGCAATCAGCTGGCTGCTGCTGTCGCTGCATCAGCGACCGGGACGTGAAATCCTGCTCGGCATCCGGCGCGGTCAGTTTCACGTTGAGTATCAGCCGCTGGTAACGGCACACAACGGCAAACCCTATGGCGTTGAAGCGCTGCTGCGCTGGACCCACCCGGTTGAAGGCATGATCCCACCCGATGTATTTATCAGCCACGCCGAAGCGCAGAACCTGATTATTCCTCTGACCCAACATCTGTTCAGCCTGGTAGCGCGCGACGCGCGTTTTCTCTGTCAGCAACTGCCGCGCGGCACCCGTCTCAGTCTGAATATGTCACCGCAGCATCTGGCATCGGCCAGTTTTCGCCGCGACGTCCAGGCGTGGATCGCCAGTATGCCCGCCGATCATTTTAACTATGTCTTTGAAATCACCGAGCGCACCATGGTGCGGGAGAAGAACGCCGGCGAAATCTTCGCCTGGCTGCATGAACACAATTTCAAGATTGCCATCGATGATTTCGGCACTGGCCATAGCGCGCTGATCTATCTGGAAAAATATCCGTTCGACTACCTGAAAATCGATCGCGGCTTTGTGCAGAGTATCGGCACCGAAACCGTAACCTCGCCGGTGCTTGACACCGTGTTGCTGCTGGCAAAGAAACTCAACCTGAAAACCGTGGCGGAAGGGGTGGAAACCGGCGACCAGGCGGCCTGGCTGGTTAACCGCGGCGTCACGCATCTGCAGGGATATCTGTTTAGCCGCCCGCTGCGCCCGGAAAAGCTGATCAGCTACTATCAGAGCCAGGCCAGTTTGGGTTAACGTCACGTACCGCGCATGAAACTGCTACCATACAGTGCGGATTACCACAGGAGAGCGCCCCACTTATGCTGCTTCGTCTTGCCACAGCACTACTGATGTGCAGCGCCATTGCGCCGGTGCACGCGGTCACTATCCATGAAAGCTATGCCTTTGCGAAGCTGGGCGAACCGAAATACGCGGTCAACTTCAGCCATTATGATTACGCCAATCCGGCGGCGCCAAAAGGTGGCAAGATCACCCTCGCCGTGGTGGGCACTTACGACAACTTCAACCGCTATGCGTCGCGCGGCAACCCCGGTATCGGCACTGACACGCTGTACGACGGCCTGTTTACCACCTCAGACGATGAGCCCGGCAGCTACTATCCGCTGATCGCCGAATCAGCACGCTATCCCAGCGATTATCACTGGATGGAAGTGTCGATCAATCCGCACGCGCAGTTTCAGGACGGTACGCCGATCACCGCACAGGATGTCGCCTTCACCTTCGGCAAATTCATGACCGAAGGCGTGCCGCAGTTTCGCGTGGCGTTTCGTGGCGTGCAGGTGAAAGCGCTGAACCGGCTGACGGTGCGCATTGAGATGCCCAAACCAGACAAAGACCTGGTGCTGAGCTGGATCACGCTGCCGGTGCTGCCGGAAAAATTCTGGCAGAACAAAAAATTCAATGAGCCTATTGGCTATCCGCCGCTCGCCAGCGGGCCTTACCGCGTCACTTCGTACAAATCCGGCCAGTTCATCCAGTATAGCCGGGTGAAGAACTACTGGGCGGCCAATCTGCCGGTGAACCGCGGTCGCTTTAATTTTGATACCCTGCGCTACGACTACTATCTTGATGACAACGTGGCTTTTGAAGCGTTTAAGGCCGGTGCCTATGACCTGCGCGAAGAGAGTTCGGCGAAGAAATGGGCCACACAATATCGCGGGCGCAACTTCACCAGCCACGCCATTGTGAAAGCCACCACGCCGAATGACGTCGCCACCGACACGCGCTGGCTGGCGTTCAATAACGAGAAAGCATTGTTTGCCGACCGCCGCGTGCGCGAGGCGCTGACGCTGGCGTTTGATTTTGAGTGGATGAACAAAGCGCTGTTCTACGGCGCTTACAAGCGAACCGACAGCTACTTCCAGAACACCGCTTACGCCGCCAAAGGCTATCCTGACGCCGATCAGCTGGTCCTGCTCGCGCCCTATAAGGCGCAGCTGCCTGCCGAGGTCTTTAACAACGCCTACGCGCCGCCGCATTCTGACGGCAGCGGCTTTGACCGCAACAATTTGCTGCGGGCGATGGCGCTGCTGAAGCAGGCAGGCTGGCAGATCAAAAATCAGCAGCTGGTGAAAGTGAAAACCGGCCAGCCGTTTCAGTTTGAACTGTTGCTGCGCAGCGGTTCTCTGAACGACTGGGCGCTGCCGTTCCAGCACAGCCTGGCACGGCTTGGCATTACGATGACGCTGCGCCAGGTGGACAGTTCGCAATATCTGCGCCGGCTGCGCGAAGGCGATTACGACATGATTCCGTCGCTTTATCAGGCGATGCCGTGGCCTTCCACCAGCCTGCAGTATGTCTGGCAGTCGGATTACATCAGCTCCTCGTGGAACACCGCGCGGGTAAAAGATCCGCTGGTCGACCATTTCGTGCAGCAGATCGTGGCGCATCAGGGCGATGAAAAAGCGCTGCTGCCGCTCGGTCAGGCGCTGGATCGCCTGCTGCTGTGGAACGCCTACATGATTCCGATGTGGTACAACGCTGAGCAGCGGCTGGCCTGGTGGGACAAGTTTTCCCATCCGCAGATTAAACCGGCGTTTGCCACCGGGCTGGAAAACTGGTGGTACGATGTGAACAAAGCCGGTCGTTTACCGGCCGATCGACGCTGAGGAGAGCGGTTTGGGTGCTTATTTCCTGCGCAGGCTGTTGCTGATTATTCCCACGCTGTGGGCCATCATCACCCTGAATTTCTTTATCGTACAGATTGCGCCGGGCGGTCCGGTCGATCAGGCGCTGGCCAACATCCAGTTTGGTCATAGTACCGGTCTGCCTGGCAGCGGCGGCAGTGACAGCGGCGCGCGCGGTGCGCTGGTGCGCGACAATCCCGGCGACAGCCAGTACCGCGGCGCGCGCGGGCTGGATCCGGAAGTGGTGGCAGAAATAACCCATCGCTACGGCTTCGATAAGCCACTGCTGCAGCGCTATGGTGAAATGCTGTGGAATTACCTGCGTTTTGACTTTGGCGACAGCCTGTTTCGTAACGCCTCGGTGCTGCAGCTGATTAAAGAGAGCCTGCCGGTGTCGATCAGCCTCGGGTTGTGGAGCACGCTGATCATCTATCTGGTGTCGATTCCGCTGGGCATCAAAAAAGCGGTGCGCAACGGCAGTGCGTTTGATATCTGGAGCAGCATCTTTATTATCATCGGCTACTCTATTCCGGCGTTTTTGTTTGCCATCATGCTGATTGTGCTGTTTGCCGGCGGCAGCTATCTTGACTGGTTTCCGCTCCGCGGCCTCACTTCGCCGCAGTTTGATACGCTGCCGTGGTACAGCAAAATCAGCGATTATCTGTGGCATATCACCCTGCCGGTGCTGGCTACGGTAATTGGCGGCTTTGCCACCCTGACCATGCTGACGAAAAATTCGTTCCTAGATGAGGTGCGCAAACAGTACGTCGTCACGGCGCGCGCCAAGGGCCTGGATGAGAAGCGCATCCTGTACGGCCACGTGTTTCGCAACGCCATGCTGCTGGTGATCGCCGGGTTTCCCGCCACCTTTATCAGTATGTTTTTCACCAGCTCGGTGCTGATTGAGGTGATGTTCTCACTCAACGGCATGGGGCTGCTCGGCTATGATGCCACCATTCAGCGCGACTATCCGGTGATGTTCGGCACGCTGTATATCTTTACGCTGATTGGCCTGCTGATGAATATTCTCAGCGATCTGACCTATACGCTGGTCGATCCACGCATTGATTTTGAGGGCCGCTGATGCGTTTATCTCCCGTTAACCAGCAGCGCTGGCAGCGCTTTCGTCATAACCGGCGCGGCTACTGGTCGCTGTGGCTGTTTCTGCTCATTTTTGTGTTGTCGCTGGGCGCGGAATTATTAGCCAATGACAAACCGCTGCTGGTGCACTATCAGCAGCGCTGGTACGCACCGCTGCTGTTCAACTACAGCGAGAGCGATTTTGGCGGCCAGTTTGCCACGGCGGCGGATTACCAGGATCCGTGGCTGAAGCAACGTATTGATCAGCAGGGCTGGGCGCTGTGGGCGCCCATCCGCTTCAGCGACAGCACCATTCATTTCGCCACCGACGTGCCCTTCCCGTCACCGCCGTCGGCGCAAAACTGGCTGGGTACCGATGCTAACGGTGGCGATGTACTGGCGCGTCTGCTGTACGGCACGCGCATCTCGCTGCTGTTCGGTTTGCTGTTAACGCTGTTCTCCAGCGTGATTGGCATTGTGGTGGGTGCCCTGCAGGGCTACTTTGGCGGCCGCGTTGACCTGATCGGCCAGCGATTGATTGAAGTGTGGTCCGGCATGCCGACGCTGTTCATGCTGATTCTGCTCTCCAGCGTGATTCAGCCCAATTTCTGGTGGCTGTTACTGCTGACAGTGATCTTCGGCTGGATGAGCCTGGTGAGCGTCGTGCGCGCTGAGTTCCTGCGCACGCGTAACTTTGATTATATCCGCGCCGCGCGCGCGCTGGGCGTGAGCGATAGCCGCATCATGCTGCGCCACATGTTGCCCAACGCCATGGTCGCCACGCTCACCTTTCTGCCGTTTATCCTGTGCGGTTCGATTACTACCTTAACCTCACTGGATTTTCTCGGCTTCGGCCTGCCGGTGGGCTCGCCGTCGCTGGGCGAACTGCTGCTGCAGGGAAAAAACAATTTACAGGCACCGTGGCTTGGCCTTTCCGGCTTCTTCGCCCTCGCCCTGCTGCTGTCGCTGCTGATTTTTATCGGCGAAGCGGTACGCGATGCCTTTGATCCGAGCCGGGGGCGCTAAATGAGTTTGTTAACGGTGAAGCATCTGGCGGTGGCGTTCGGGCCGCGCCGCGTGGTGGAAGATATCTCGCTGCGCATCGACGCCGGCGAAACGCTGGCGCTGGTGGGCGAATCGGGATCGGGCAAGAGCGTGACGGCGCTGTCGATTATGCGTCTGCTGCCGCAGCCGCCGGTGAGCTATCCGCAGGGCGAAATTGTGTTTGACGGGCGCGATGTGCTGCAGGCCAGCGAGCGTGAAATGCGCGGGCTGCGCGGCAACCAGATGGCGATGATTTTTCAGGAGCCGATGGTGTCACTCAATCCGCTGCACAGCGTGGAAAAACAGCTGTATGAAGTGCTATCGCTGCACCGTGGCATGCGGCGTGAAGCGGCGCGCGCTGAAATTCTCAGCTGCCTCGATCGCGTAGGCATTCGCCAGGCCGCGACGCGCCTGCAGGATTTTCCGCACCAGCTGTCCGGCGGCGAGCGCCAGCGCGTGATGATCGCCATGGCCTTGCTGACGCAGCCCAAACTGCTGATTGCCGATGAGCCCACCACGGCGCTGGATGTCACGGTACAGGCACAGATTTTACAGCTGCTGCGCGAACTGCAGCGCGAACTGAACATGGGCATGCTGTTCATTACCCATAACCTGAACATTGTGCGTCAGCTGGCCCACAGCGTGACGGTGATGCGCAACGGGCGCGAGGTGGAACACAACCGCTGTGACGCACTGTTTCGCCAGCCACAGCAGCCTTATACCCGTGAGCTGCTGGCCGCCGAGCCGGACGGCGCACCGGTGCCGCTGAACGACGCGCCGCCGCTGTTGCAGGTGAATAATTTGCAGGTGGGTTTCCCGATTCGCCGTGGACTGCTGAAGCGCACCATGGCGGAAAAAACCGCGCTACACAATCTCAGTTTTACCCTGCGGCGCGGCGAAAGCCTCGGGTTAGTCGGCGAATCCGGGTCAGGCAAAAGCACCACCGGCCTGGCGCTGCTGCGCCTGATTGCTGCGCGCGGCGAGATCTGGTTCGACGGCCAGCCGCTGCATCAGCTGAGCGCGAAGCAGCTACTGCCGCTGCGCCAGCGCATTCAGGTGGTGTTTCAGGATCCCAACTCTTCACTCAATCCGCGCATGACGGTACAGCAGGTGATTGCCGAAGGGCTGGCGGTGCACCAGCCGCAGCTCAGCGCTGCCGAACAGGAAGCCAGAGTCATTGCGGTGATGGAAGAGGTTGGCCTGGAGGCAGCGAGCCGCAGTCGCTACCCGGCGGAATTCTCTGGCGGTCAGCGCCAGCGTATCGCCATCGCCCGCGCGCTGATCCTGCAGCCGCAGCTGATCGTGCTGGATGAACCCACCTCGTCGCTGGACCGCTCGGTGCAAAAGCAGATCCTCACCCTGCTGCGCCGTTTACAGCAGCAGCATCAGCTGGCCTATCTGTTTATCAGTCACGATTTGCAGGTGGTGCGCGCGCTGTGTCATCAGCTGGTGGTGTTGCGCCAGGGTGAAGTGGTGGAACAGGGTGAATGCGAAGCGCTGTTCAACGCGCCCGCAGCAGAGTATACGCGTCAGCTGCTGGCCTCCGCGCAGGGCGAGATCGGGCCTCAGTGACCGTCAAAGGTTTCGGCGATCGCCACGCCCTGATTTTTCAGACAACAGTTAGTGGCGCTCTCGTCGCCGCGCTGAATCAGCAAACACGGCTGCCCTTCACATTCGGCAATTTTGCACTCGACCTGAATCTGCGCCAGCGTTTCCTGTAGCTGCTGCAGGATCTCCAGCGCCGGATGGCCATCATGGCTCAGCAGGCGCAGCGCGACCAGATCCCCGTCATGCGCGCCGTTCGCTGCTTCCTGGCGTTCAATGGCGCCGGCATGTTCCAGCGACCAGCGGTATAGTTGTGGTAAACGATGCACAACCGAGAGTTGCAGCATAGTGTTTCGGTTCCCAGAGACAGTAACGTTATTCACAACGGACGGCTTCATCGCGGTGAATCCCCACCTGGCAAGCTCAGCATACGGACGTCAAGGATAGCCTTCTCGTTTTAAGCACAAAGCGTGATGCAACTTTATTATTTGCGAGCTTTCTCGCATTTATGCCTATGTTTACCGCGTTACGCGGCGCTTAACAATCATTTTAGACGCAATGTCGTTACTTTTTTATCAATTAATTTTCACAATATGGAAACATTAAGCAGAGCGAGAGTGCGGAGAGGAGCAAATCAGGAGGTGAAATAACAGCGGGCTCAGCATAGACCCGCCGCCATCACGCGGTGTGGCGCGGACGAGCGGCGTAGCTGAACAGCACGATTGAGACGGTAGCGCACAGCGCGATGGTGGCGACCATCGGCCAGGCGCTGTTGACGCTGACCAGCGACAGTAGCGCGCCAACCAGCGCACCGACGCCAAAGCGCAGCGTACCGGCCAGCGAGGATGCGGTGCCGGCCATATGGGGAAATTCGTCAAGGATCACCGCCATCGCATTGGAGGATACGGTCGATACGCAGCCAATAAACATTGCCACGCCAAACACCAGCGGCAGGAAACCGAGGTTAAGCGCGCTGACAATCAGCAGCCAGATGCCCATGGCAAACTGAATCAGCAGACCGAGGCGGAACATCGCCAGCGGTCCGAAACGGCGCACCGCGCGGCTGTTAATCAGCGTCATGACAAACAGAAACACCACGTTGAGGCCAAAGTAGTAGCCGAAATTCTGCGGCGACACATGGTTCACTTCAATGTAAACAAACGGCCCGGCATTAAGAAAGGTAAACAGCCCGGCAAACGAGAAGCCGCTTGCCAGCATATAGCTGAAGGCGCGTTTGTGCCGCACCAGCGCGACAAAATTGCTCAGCGTGGTGCGCAGGTGAAAACGCTGCCGCTGCTCGGGCTTAAGCGTTTCGCGGATCTGCGTTACCACCAGCACGGTGGTAATCAGCGCCGCCAGCGCCAGCGTCCAGAAGATGGCGTGCCAGTTCCACAGCAGCAGCAGCCAGCCGCCGATGATCGGGGCCAGCAGCGGCGCAATGGTGGTGATCAGCATGACAAACGACATCATGCGCGAGAAATCTTCTTTCGAATAACTGTCGCGCATCAGGGCGTTAATCACCACGCTGGCCGCGGCGGCGGAGAGCCCGTGCAGGAAACGCATCAGAATCAGCTGGTCAATGGATTGCGACAGCGCACAGGCTGCCGCCGCGCAGGCGAAAATCAGCGTGCCAAGCACAATCACCGGTTTACGTCCGTAGCTGTCGGCCAGCGGGCCATACACCAGCTGACCAATGGCGAAGCCGAGGATGTAGAGATTCAGCGTCATCTGTACGCTGCCGGCCGACACCGCGAATTCACGGGCAATTTGCGGCATCGCCGGCAGATACATATCAATGGAGAGCGGCATCAGCATGGCCAGCAATCCCAGAATCACCACTAATCCCACCGGTGAATTTTTTTCCTTACGCACCACTGTCTCCCGCTATTTGCGCTGTTTCAGTTCGTCCGGCAGGCCGATGCTGTTGATTTCCGCCTCGGTCAGTTCACGGTATTCGCCTTCACCGAGCTCCTCATCCAGCACAATCTCACCGATGCTTTCACGATGCAGCGCCGTGACGTGGTTGCCCATCGCCGCAAACATACGTTTCACCTGGTGATAGCGCCCTTCACTGAGGGTGAGGCGCGCGGCTTTCTCATCGAGGATTTCCAGCTGCGCCGGTTTGGTCAGATCTTTCTCGTTGTGCAGCTGAATGCCGGCAGCAAATTTTTCGATCAGCCCCGCGTCAAGCGGCTGCTCCAGTTCCACCAGGTAGGTTTTCTCCAGGTGATGGCGCGGAGAGGTAATGCGATGCGACCACTGACCATCATCGGTCAGCAGCACCAGCCCGGTGGTATCAATATCCAGCCGCCCTGCCGCGTGCAGTTTGAACGCCGCCGGCTCCTCAATGAAATAGAGAATGGTGGGATGATCCGGATCGTCGGTGGAGCAGACATAGCCCTGCGGTTTATTCAGCATGAAATAGCGCGGGCCCTGCTGCACCGTCAGCGGATTGCCGTCGTACTCTACGGCATCGTCCGGCAGGACTTTATACGCGGTGTCGCGCACCACTTCGCCATTGATGGTGATCTTTCTGCCACGTATTTCACGGCCAGCGATGGCACGGCTAACTTCCAGTTGCTGAGATATGAATTTGTCGAGTCGCATGAATTCGCTTTTTTGCCTGTTACTGCGGAGGGGAACTGAAACGGCATTTGCCCGGTAAATCATTTACAGCGTAGCGCGGCGGCCACGGCATAATTGAGCGCAGGGTTAACCGTTGAAAAAGTGTGGGCAGTATAGCCTGAACCTTCGCCTGCTAATAGTGCCGATCCTGCGTTTCAGCCACTTTCATGGCATAATGCGCGTCCGTTCCAGAAAAAGCCGGTTCCCATGTCGTTTACCCTGCGCCCCTATCAGCAAGAAGCCGTTGATGCCACCGTTGCCCATTTTCGCCGCCACGCCACGCCAGCGGTGATTGTGCTGCCGACCGGCGCCGGCAAAAGCCTGGTGATCGCCGAACTGGCGCGGCTGGCGCGCGGTCGCGTGCTGGTGCTGGCTCACGTCAAAGAACTGGTGGAGCAGAACCATAGTAAATATCAGGCGTATGGCCTGGAGGCGGACATCTTCGCCGCGGGCCTGCAGCGCAAGCAGAGCGACGGTAAAGTGGTGTTCGGCAGCGTGCAATCAGCGGCGCGCAATCTGGCCAGTTTTGACAGCGCCTTTTCGCTGGTGATCGTCGATGAGTGCCATCGCATCAGCGACAACGAGGAGAGCCAGTATCAGCAGCTGTTCGCCCATCTGCGCCAGCACAATCCGCAGCTGCGTCTGCTGGGGCTGACCGCCACGCCATTCCGCTTGGGCAAAGGCTGGATTTACCAGTACCACTATCACGGCATGGTGCGCGGCGACGATAACGCGCTGTTCCGCGACTGCATCTACGAATTGCCGCTGCGCTATATGATCAAACATGGCTTTCTGGTGCCACCTGAGCGGCTGGATATGCCGGTGGTGCAGTACGATTTCAGTCGGCTGATCCCGCAGAATAATGGCCTGTTCAGTGAGGCCGATCTTAACCGTGAACTGAAACAGCAGCAGCGCGTCACGCCGCAGATCATGCGACAGATCATCGAGTTCGCTGAGACGCGCCGCGGCGTGATGGTGTTTGCCGCGACCGTTGAACACGCGCGGGAAATTCTCAGCCTGCTGCCGGAAAACAGTGCGCTGGTGTCGGCGGAAACCCCGGTGAAAGAGCGTGACCGGCTGATTCAGCAGTTCAAAGCGCAACAGCTTAAGTTTCTGGTTAACGTGGCGGTGCTGACCACCGGCTTCGACGCGCCGCACGTCGATTTGATCGCCATTCTGCGCCCGACCGAATCGGTCAGCCTGTATCAGCAAATTGTCGGTCGCGGGTTGCGGCTGGCACCGGGCAAAACCGACTGCCTGATCCTTGATTACGCCGGAAACCCGCACGATCTCTTTACGCCCGAAGTCGGCGCACCGAAAGGCGCCAGCGATAACCAGCCGGTGCAGGTGTTTTGTCCGGCCTGCGGCTTTGCGAATACCTTTTGGGGCAAGGCGACCGAAGATGGCCACGTCATCGAGCACTTTGGCCGCCGCTGTCAGGGCGTGATCGACGATGACGAGGGCAATCGCGAGCAGTGCGACTACCGTTTCCGCTTTAAAAGCTGCCCGGACTGCGGTGCAGAAAATGATATCGCCGCGCGCCGCTGCCAGCAGTGCGACAAGGTGCTGGTCGACCCCGATGATATGCTGAAAGCGGCGCTGAAGCTGAAAGACGCGCGCGTACTGCGCTGCAGTGGTATGACGCTGGCGCACGGACGCGATGATAAAGGCGAATGGCTGCAAGCCACCTATTTTGATGAGGATGGCACCAGCGTCAGCGAGCGCTTTCGCCTGCGCACCCCGGCGCAGCGCACCGCCTTTGAGCAGCTGTTTATGCGGCCACATCAGCGTGCGCCCGGCGTGGAGCTCGGCTGGCAGACCGCCGCCGATGTGGTGGCGCTGCAGCCGCTGCTGCGCCATCCCGATTTTGTGGTGGCGCGCGCCAAAGGCCACTTCTGGCAGGTGCGGGAAAAAATGTTCGATTATCAGGGACGCTATCGCCGCGCTAACGAGCTGCGCTAAGCGGCGGAATCATTTGCCCCGCTGTGGCAATCCGGCTATAATGCCGCCCGCTTTTGCATCCGTAAAAGCGTATTGAATAACCGTCCTGTTGCTGGGTCGCCTGTAGCAGGAACTATAGAAGAGATCTTAAGATGTTCACTATTAATGCAGAAGTACGTAAAGAGCAGGGTAAGGGTGCGAGCCGCCGCCTGCGCGCAGCGAATAAATTCCCGGCCATCATCTATGGCGGTAAAGACGCTGCGGTTTCTATCGAACTGGACCACGACGCTGTGATGAACATGCAGGCCAAGCCTGAGTTCTACAGCGACGTGCTGACTCTGGTTGTTGACGGTAAAGAAACCAAAGTTAAAGTTCAGGCTGTTCAGCGTCACCCGTTCAAGCCAAAACTGCACCACATCGACTTCGTTCGCGCTTAATCGCTAACGGGTTGACGAAAAAACGCCGCATCTGCGGCGTTTTTTTATGGCGCAAATCGGGCGATCACTGGCCGCCGGTACGACGCTGCAGCTGATCGCGCAGGTTTGGCGGCGTGCCTTTAATGGTCAGCGTATCGGTGGCCGGATCCCAGAAAATGCGCTCGCCCAGCAGCATGGCATCAAAGTTAAGCGTTAATCCCCCGCCGCTACCGGCAAACTTCGTCAGCTGACGCAGGGTGCTGCGGTCAGCCGGGAAATGCTCTTCCAGCTCATAACCCTGTTCCTGGGTAAACGCCTGAAAGGTTTTTTCGCCCAGCGGCGGCAGTTCGCTGGAGAGATCTTCCAGCGCAATCTCCTCGCCCGCCTGCAGCTGTTCATTGCAGTAGCTGTAGACCTGTTGGCGATAGTTCTGGCGCTCATTTTTATCCAGGCTGGACTCGGCACAGTAATCATCTACCGCCTGCAGCAGCCCGCGGTTCTGTGCTTTGGTATCCAGACCGACGCTGGCGCCGAGGAAATCCATGAAGAAATCAGCCACTTTGCGCCCCACGCGTCCGCGCAGGAAGGTCAGGTAGCGCGTGGATTCCGGGTTGGTTTCCCACTCGGTGAGATCGATACGCGCCACGATATCGGCATGGTTGATGTCCAGATAGTGCGTGCTGCTGATGTCGAGCTGCTCGTTAACGCGCATGCTCGACTGGCTGTTCAGCACAGCCACCAGCAGATACTCCACCGCCAGATAGCGATAGTGCAGAAACAGCACCACGCCGCCTTCGGCGAACGGGTATTTGCTCAGCTCGTCGCGCAGGCGTCCGGTAGCCGCACGGCTGAACGCCAGGAAGTCATCCTGCCCTTTGCGGCAGTTGCGCAGCGCTTCCGCCAGCTCGCTGTCTTCATTAAACAGGCCGTAAGCCTTGCTTTTGGCGCTATAGACGCGGTGTAACTCTTCCGCCATCTCTTCCACCGCCTGCGTGGCAGGTAACAGGGTATCGCGCAGCACCAGTTCCAGCTGGTTTTCATCACGTTTGACTAACTGATGCAGGGCAATCTGGTCGATATCCAGACTCATGGTAGACTCTCCTTTTGGCTCAGGCGCGTATTCAAACACCGCCCGCAGCCGCTTTCAACTGCGCGCACAAACTGATCGTTCTGCTTGCGATAAAATTGCGGAAAAAAGTGCGTTGTTACGGTAATATACCGCGTTTTCACACTTGATTAGTCGACGATATGCCACAATCATCCCGTTACAGCGACGCGCGCGTCGAACAGCTTCTCGCGCAGCTGGCGCAGGTTCTTGAAAAAGACAAAGCGCCAACCGATCTTTCCCTGATGGTGTTGGGGAACATGGTGACCAATTTGATCAACACCGACATCGCACCGGCCCAGCGCCGCAGCCTCGCCCGCTCGTTTGCGGAAGCGCTGCAGTCTTCCGTGCGCGATGACAACGCCCACTAAATTGCAGATTTGACCTCATAAATATGGTAACCAACCGGCAGCGCTACCGTGAAAAAGTCTCCCAGATGATCAGCTGGGGGCACTGGTTTGCCCTGTTTAATATTCTGTTTGCGCTTATTTTAGGCAGCCGCTACCTGTTGGTCGCCGACTGGCCCTCTTCCCTCGCCGGCCGTATTTATGCGTTTACCAGCTGGATTGGCCATTTCAGCTTTATCGTGTTTGCCGCTTATCTGCTGATTATCTTCCCGCTGACCTTTGTCGCCATGTCGCAGCGGTTGCTGCGCGTGCTCTCCGCCGTGGTCGCCACCGCCGGGCTGACGCTGATTATGGTCGACAGCGCGGTGTTCAGCCGTTTCCATCTGCACCTCAATCCGGTGGTGTGGGAACTGGTGGTCAACCCCGATCAAAGCGAGATGGCGCGCGACTGGCAGCTGATGTTTATCAGCGTACCGCTGATTTTCCTGGTTGAGATGCTGTTTGCCACCTGGAGCTGGCAAAAGCTGCGCAGCCTGAACCGGCGTTCGTTTGGCAAGCCGCTGGCCGCGCTGTTTATCAGCGCCTTCTTTGCCAGTCATCTGCTGTATATCTGGGCAGACGCCAACTTCTACCGGCCGATTACCATGCAGCGTGCCAACCTGCCGCTCTCCTATCCGATGACCGCACGGCGTTTTCTGGAGCGACACGGCCTGCTGGATGCGCAGGAGTATCAGCGCCGTCTGGTGCAACAGGGCGATCCGGAAGCGCTGTCGGTGCAGTATCCGCTCAGCGATATTACGTTCCGCGATGGCGGAACGCGCCACAACCTGCTGATTCTGACGGTGGACGGCCTGAACAATGCCACGGTGGATAAAGCGCTGCCGTCGCTTAATCAGTTCGCCAGTGAAAACGTGCGCTTTACCCAGCATTACAGCGCCGGACTGCAGCCGGAAAAAGGCCTGTTCGGTCTGTTCTACGGTATCTCCTCCAGCTACATGGACGGCGTGCTGGCGGCGCGCATGCCCTCTGCCCTGCTCGGCGCGCTGAACAGCCAGGGTTATCAGTTCGGCCTGTTCTCTTCCGATGGCTTTAGCCAGCCGCTGTACCGTCAGGCGCTGCTGGCGGATTACAGCCTGCCGCAGGCCGATACCCAGCCTAACAGCACCACGGTGACACAGTGGCAGAACTGGCTCAATGGTCAGAAAGGCGGCGCGCCCTGGTTCTCATGGATCGCGCTCAACGGCGTGACGGTAACCGGCGACAGCACCAAAGCGCGCCAGCGCAGCTATATGCGCCAGGCAACAGGCGTGGATGAACAAATCGCGACGGTGCTGCATACGCTGCAGCAGAATGATGCGCTGAAGAATACCGTGGTGGTGATCACGGCGCAGCGCGCCATTACCTTCGACAACAGCGATAATCCGGGCAACCGCGCGACGCTGCAGGTACCGCTGGTGGTGCACTGGCCGAATACACCGGCGCAGAGCATCGATCGCCTGACCGATCAGCAGGATGTGATGACCACGCTGATGCAGCGCCTGCTGCACGTGCGCACCAATCCGGTTAACTATTCCCAAGGTGAAGATCTGTTTGCCGCGCAGCGCAGCCATAACTGGGTCGCCAGCAGTGAAGATGGCAAACTGGTGGTGACCACGCCAACGGTGACGCTGGTGCTCAGCAACAACGGTAACTACAGCGCGTACGATGCCCAGGGCAAAGAGCTGAAAGATCATAAACCTCAGCTGGCGCTGCTGTTGCAGGTGCTGACGGAAGAGAAACGGTTCACGGCAAACTGATTAATTATGAGGCAGTTAAGCTGCCGGCATATTGCAATCGCCAATGGAACCAGTAGTATAACCCTCCACGTTCGGCACGTAGCGCAGCCTGGTAGCGCACTGTCATGGGGTGTCAGGGGTCGGAGGTTCAAATCCTCTCGTGCCGACCAACCAATTTCCCCGACATAGCAGCGTTTGATGAGAGTCATGCGCTGCTTAGTCTATTGTTTTATCCCTCCGTTCACAACTGTCTGTTCACAGTCAGTGACCTACCCCCAGTATTAGATACAACACTCAGTTAGTAATGTCGGTTTGTTTACCTTCTAATTTTCCATTTCTCCAGCTTGCTGCAAATTCAGCCGACGTCTGGTATTTCAGCGATGAATGAAGTCTGGACTCGTTATAGTCCTGCCGCCAGTCATTAATGATTTTCCGGGCATGAAGAATATCGCTGAACCAGTGTTCGTTCAGGCATTCATCCCGAAAGCGACCGTTGAAACTCTCAATAAATCTGTTCTGCGTTGGCTTACCTGGCTGAATAAGTCGTAACTCCACACCAAGCTTAAAGGCCCATTGATCGAGTGCGCGGCAGGTAAACTCCGGGCCCTGATCAGTTCTTATTGTCGCCGGATAGCCTCGAAAGAGCGCGATACTGTCCAGAATACGCGTGACCTGAACCCCTGAAATACCGAAAGCAACGGTTATCGTCAGACACTCCTTAGTGAAATCATCCACACAGGTCAGGCACTTGATCCTCCGACCATTGGTCAGTGCGTCCATAACGAAATCCATCGACCATGTCAGGTTCGGCACATCCGGGCGCAGAAGCGGAAACCGTTCGGTTGCCAGCCCTTTACGGCGTCGTCTGCGTTTTACGCTCAGTCCATTAAGGTGGTAAATACGGTATACCCGCTTGTGATTGACGTGAAGGCTCTCCCGACGCAGCAACTGCCAGATGCGGCGATAGCCAAAACGCCTGCGCTCCAGTGCCAGTTCAGTAATGCGCCCTGATAAATGGGCATCAGCCGCCGGACGCTGAGCGTCATAGCGGCAGGTCGACAGGGACAAACCTGTGAGTCTGCAGGCACGACGTTGCGACAGACCCGTCGCATCACACATTAACACCACGACTTCGCGCTTCTGGTCTGTCGTCAGTACTTTCGCCCCAGAGCCACCTGAAGCGCCTCCTTATCCAGCATGGCCTTGGCGAGCAGCTTCCTGAGTCTAGCGTTCTCTTCCTCAAGTGACTTCAGGCGCTTAACCTCAGGCACCTCCATGCCGCCATACTTCTTACGCCAGGTATAAAACGTGGCGTCGGAAATGGCGTGCTTACGGCAGAGTTCCCGGGCAGAAACGCCGGCTTCAGCCTCGCGGAGAATACTGATGATCTGTTCGTCGGAAAAACGCTTCTTCATGGGGGAGTCGTCATGTGACTTATGAAGACATTACTAACATTGCGGTGTGTTAATAAACGGGGAGCAGGTCATGTGGAGAATGGGAGATCTGCCCTATGCGTTTACACAGGGCATAACATAACCCGCACTGTTGAGGTTCCAGCAAGCCAGGATTGCAAGGCGGCTATGACGCTCGAAACATAGGAATGAAAAGATTTTCGTTAGTGACAAAAAAACCTGCAATTTAGTTTCATTCCCCCACATTTCATTACCCTGTTCTTGCTAAAACCCCCTGATTTTACTCTTATTTGAGTAAAAACAGGCAGTCGATCAAAAAGTGAAAAAAAAGTTGTTGACCGTTGACATCAGTGGCAGCCCTTACGGAATGCGGATCTAGGAATTTCGCCACCCCCCAGGAAGGATTTTTTTGTGAAAATCAACTCTTGTGAGAACGATGTGACAGGATAAAATGTATGCATGTAGGGGAAAGTCGCTTCACAAGCCACTACATGATGATTATGCACAGACTTACTCACATGCTTAGAATCATTGTGGATAAATTATTAACTTATCCATAAGCCGCGATAGTGGCTTCTAAAGATACGTGGTAGGCTTCTATTAATGGTTCAAATCTGATGGGTTTAAACATGAGAGGAGTGGCTATGAAAAGAAAAAAAGCTGGAAACACGGCTAGGTGTTTTCCAGCTTTCCCAACACCAGAAGGTGTTTTGCAGTAAAGAAGTTTCGTTGCCGAACTGCCTTACTGACGATCACGTCAAGGTCATTGTAATGGCAGTTTCGGTTCCATGTAAAGTCGCTTGAAGGAATCCCGATGCGCTTACATTCAATCTTGTTTGACCGAAACGGCAATCCTAAGCCCTACCTAATCCCTTTGATTTGGATTAGTAAGGTTGCGCTGAGTGCCCTTTTTAAGTCTATTTTCGATCGCTACCTTAAGTAGTACCCCTTTTGTAAAGTATTGGAGCAATCTCGGATTGCTCCAACCTTTGCAATGAAATTTATTGACTCAAAAAAATTAGATTATCATTCTGATTTGGTGAATAAAATGGATAAAAGATATCAGGTTTTCGTCAGTTCTACTTTTACTGATCTTAAAGAAGAACGAAGTAGTGTTATTCAAACATTGATGGAAATGGATTGTATTCCTGCCGGAATGGAATTGTTTCCCGCTATTGATGAGCAACAATGGGAATTCATTAAAAAAATCATTGATGATTGTGATTACTATCTACTGATTATAGGTGGAAAGTACGGCACTATAGCTGAAGATGGTTTGAGTTACACTGAGAAAGAATTCGATTATGCTGTTTCTAAAGGCTTGAAGGTTGTTGTGTTAGTTCATGAAGACCCAGAGTCACTACCATCCAAAAAAACTGAGTCATCTCCTGAAGCCAAAGAAAAACTCATTAAGTTTATTAAAAAAGCTGAAACTGGACGCCTCAGAAAAACCTGGTCATCTGTCAAAGAACTACCTGGCCTTGTATCCATGAGCATGACAAAAACCATAAAAATACATCCTGCGATTGGCTGGGTAAGATCCGATAAAAAATCTAATGAGTCCGATTTACGTGACTTAATTGAACTCCAGAAAGAGAATGAAGAATTAAGAAGAAAGTTAGCTGAGTTTCCTATTGATAATGATCTTACCTATGCTGGTGAACTTGCTGATTTTGATTCTGTTTTTGAACTTAATTACAGAGTATCACCTGTCTTCAATGAATGGGAAGAACATTCATCACATAAAATGTCTTGGTCATGGCGTGAATTATTTCATTTTCTTTCTCCTTATGTTTACAAAGGCGTCAGTGAAAGTAAACTTTCTGACTTAATCATAGACAAACTTGATAAAGATGTTCCCAATGACTTTATTGTTAGATTGGATGAAAGCGATTTTCAAACAATCGAATTACAATTTATCGCTCTTAATTTATTCACTTTGGAAGATAAAGAATGGCGACTCACTTCTAAAGGAAAGAAAATGATGATGGAAGTTAGAACTATAAAATGAATTTAGGGGGGCTCCCCCCCAAATAACTAACCCCATCAAATCAACTACACTACTTGCTTTAATGTGACTGTATCTTGCAAGCATGGTAATGCTTTTATGTCCCGAAATGCATTGCAGTTGTATCGTGTTAAGTCCCTTGTCTGCATAACGTGTAATTGCGGTATGTCTGAGACTGTGAAAAAAGACATCAGTCAACTTAATACGCCGTGCTGCCCTTCTGAATCCCTGCGTTACTGTGTAGTCAACATAAGGGAATAACTCTTGATTGCTATCTCTTCCATCACATAATTCTGTGAGTAGCGACAGGGCAATAGACGAAAGTGGAACATCACGGCTTTCACCATTCTTTGTTTGAGTCAGATGGAGAACGCGTCTTCTGAGATCGACCATCTCTGGCCTTATACTTAAAATCTCGCCACGGCGCATAGCTGTTTCGTAAGCAAGGATTACTATTGGCTTTATCCTTGGGCTAATTGCATCAAGCAACATTTGATACTCCAAGGGTTCAATGATCTTCACGCGAGGCTTTCTAGGTGGCGGGAGTTTAACTGGCTGCACCACATCATCGCATTTGATCCCCTTTTCAGCTTTAGCCCATCGTAAAAGCCTTGATAACAATTGCATCTCTAACCTAACAGTGCTTCCTGCTACGGACTGCATACGTTTACTTCGATAGGATGCAACAGCTTCGCTTGTTATGTTTTCCAAAGGCTGATCGTGGAAAAATTTTGAGAGAGTATTCAACTTGTACATGATTGCCTCATAGCCTCCACGCTGTTTACCTTTCACAGTCATGGCCTCTTTCAAGTATGAAGGTATTAATTTATTAATCGTGTTTACCTTTGGTCGCCCTTTTTGAGGAGTATCAGTGACTTGATTAGGGTGATTCGTCTCCTGAGATTTAGCCCAAGTTTCAGCTTTATATCTTGTAGGATGGGTTGATGAAACAGGTTTGCGTCCTGCAATTCTTACTTGAGCATTCCATTTACCCGAGTGTAGTTGTCTAATAGTAGCCATTCACATTTACCTTCTTTGTGTGAATGCTGCTGTGCCTTGAATACCATGACTTTTGATCCCTCTAGGAAAGTCAAGGGTGTCAGGGGTCGGAGGTTCAAATCCTCTCGTGCCGACCAAAATCCCAAAGAAAGCAGCCTTTATGACTGCTTTTTTATTTTCTGCTGTAAAATCGCGACGTTAAGCACAGCGCGGTAATAAATCCTAACGCTTTCCTTCATTGCATAATGACCAATCCTTTCCAGGCTTAAACGGTTAATCACTAATGCAGGGAGGAAACATGCCTGATGAATATAAACGCTGCGTGGAGGCCTGTTATCTGTGCGCAGCCGCGTGCGACCACTGCGCAACGTCCTGTCTGGATGAGAAAAATGTGGAGATGATGCGCGAGTGCATCAGGCTGGATATGCAGTGCGCGAATACCTGTCGCCTGGCGGCGCAGTTTATGGCGCTGAACAGTGGATCGGTGCAGCAGCTCTGTCAGTTCTGTGCCGACATCTGCCAGCAGTGCGCGCAGGCATGCCAGCAGCATCAACATCAGCACTGCCAGCAATGCGCTCGGGCCTGTCAGCGCTGTGCAGAGGAGTGCCGTAAAATAGCGGCATGATGACAGCAAGCTTGAGATTCGCTACGGCGAATCTCAATCGTTAACGCTGAGCGAAACCTCTGCCTCGCAGGGTTGCACCAGAATCAGCGGGCATTTCTTCACCTTGCACGCCTGCGAATAAGCCAGCTCGCACACTTCGCAGATATCGCGCACTTCCGACTCATACTCATACTCCATGAAGTAGCGAAACGTACCGCTGCGCGTGTCACTGCGCCAGAAGCGTTGCGGTTCCAGTATTTCATCCAGCTGCCTGAAGGTCAGGGCTGAGGGGTTGTGAAAACCCACTCTTACACGATATTTAGTCATGCCCTGATAATTATCGAGTTTCCGCTGCGTTGCCAGCCGGAAACAATTCTCGCTGGGATAGGGAAAATCTTTGCTGTGGATAACGCATCGGGTGCCGCAACCAAACGCGCGACGATCGCGGCACAGATGAAGGGCTAAACAGTCAGCGTTTGATTTTTAAATCATCATCCCAGCGGTCTGCCGCCGCGTTTGCGGGATCGTGATCCTGCAGCAAAAACTCGCCGTTTTGCTGGGCGATCTGCTCACCGGTATCGGTAATCGCGTTTTGAATAAACACCTTTGCCTGCGCGCCATTCACAAAGGTGAGCTGATGGAAGGCGGTTTTGTTGCCCCAGTCTTTTGACG